>DASYVZ010000497.1:0-6615 GCA_035936515.1 Solirubrobacteraceae bacterium
GCGCACGGCGGAGCGCCGTGCACAGGCCGCTGAGTATCGCGAGCTGGCCGCCGAGGATCGCCGCGCCGCGGCGCGCGATCGCGAGCGGGCGGCTCAAGAGCGTCTCAACGCGCTCAGCGACCGTGAAGCGCTCGCCGCAGAGATCGAGCACGAGCGGGCGCGGCACCGCCAGGCGGTGCGCCACCAACATCGCGCGCAAGGGCTCGCCGAGACGCTGCAGCGCAGCCTGACGCCGCCCCGGCTGCCGCGGATCGCGGGTCTCGAGGTCGCGGTGCATCACGAGCCGTTCGCGCAGGCTGAGGTCGGCGGCGACTTCTATGACCTGTTCGCGCTGGCAGACGACCGGGCAGGGTTCTTTTTCGGTGACGTCTGTGGCAAAGGTCCACGAGCGGCTGCGGTCACCGCGTTGGCCCGCTACACGATGCGCACAGCCGCGATGCTGCACGAAACTCCCGCCGCGGTCCTCGGTGATCTCAACGCCGCGTTGCACGCGGAGGCCACAGACCCGCCGACCACCTGCACAGCGGTCTACGGCCAGATCGACATGAGCGGCCCAACCGCGTCGATCACGCTCGCCGTTGGCGGGCATCCACCGCCTTTGGTCATCCGCGCAGACGGCAGCATCCAGACGACACCGGCGCGGGGACCGATCCTCGGCGCCGTCCACGAGCCGGTGTTTCAGACGTGTGAGCTGCGTTTTGACGTCGGCGAGGCGCTTGTCGTCTACAGCGACGGGATCCTCGATGCCGTGACGGATGGGGTACCGGTCGATGAGCAACGCATCAGCGACGTGCTGGCCGAAGTCCCGCACGCCTCCGCGACAGATCTCGTGGGCGCGCTGCTGAGCTCGATGCGACGGGTCGACCGCGCGCTGCGCGACGACGTCGCCTTCATCGCGCTGCGCCACGTCGGCGCTCGCGACTCATCGTCTTGAGGCAATCCGACACGGGTTCGGTCTCGCACTCGGCGCGCAAGACCTCGGCGATGAAATCCACCGCCTGGCTTGTCCGGGTCCGATCGTCGTCCTCGTCTTCGGAGTCGAGGTGCTCATGTGTTCGGCGGGCAGCAGAATGCCGCCCGCTGGGCCGACCTCGGCGATGATCGCACGAACATGAGGCAGCGTCACTTCGAGACCGCCTTCATGATCGCCCGCAAGCGCAACGGCCGCAGCCGAACGCCTCATCGGGCTTCTTCAGGGGCCGTGTCGATCAGGCGTGCGGAGCCAGGGTCGCCGACTGAACACCGCTGCCGGCCTCGCGGGAACATGCCGCTCTGGCCGAACATGACCGCAACCGGTCTCTCAGGCGAGACGCGAATAGCGGCTTGAGGCGGCGGCCGGCGCCTTGCTGATCAAGCTAGCGGCCTCGGCCCGGCGAGAGGGTCAGGATCACCCGGCGGCATCTAGCGACCACGGGGTGAACGGGCGCTTTTGTGGCTCTCCGTCGATCGTGATGTCGACGCGCTCGTTGAGGAAGCAGATTCGATTGCGAACGCCGGGGCATTCGGGCAGCGGCTGCGGATAGGTCCAGGCGAGATCTCGATGCAGCTCGCCACCGGCGCGGACGGAAAAGAACGAGGCCTGGCCCTTGTATGGGCAGTTGGTCCGCAGTTCAGACGGCTCGAGCAGATCGAGCGCGACGTCCTCCGGCGGGAGATACCAGCGCGTCGGTAGCGTGGTCTCGAACAGCGCCGCTGGGCGCTTTGAGTCAGCCAACAGCGTCCCGTCGAGCTCGACGCGGATGTGGCGCTCGCTCGGGACGACGTCGACTCGCTTGGACGGGTCGCGGGCGTGTGTCTTGATCTCGAGCGCTTCTTCAAACCAGCGCACCGAGCCGTCCCACGTGAACGTCCATAGCCCGTTCGCGGCGCCAGCCGGCCCGGGGAGGTCGTCGAGCAGGCGTGCCGCGCGCCGGAGCATCGCTCCCGACACCTCGGCGTCGTGCCATCCGTCACCGCGCTCGCGCAACAAGTCAACGCGCACATCGTCCGCCGGAAAGCAATAGGTCGGCAGCATCCCCGGCCCGTACCAGGCCAGCAGCGATGCCCGGCGGCTGTCAGCAAGCCAGGTTTCTCCAGCTCGGACTCGGATCCAGCGAGGCGTGGGCTCCACGCGGGGCACCGGGATCGGCATGTCAAACGGCGGCGAGGGGCTCATCGCCCAACCCTCTCCGACACGCGATCCGCCGTCAACATGCCGCAGCCGCACGGTCCACACGCACGGTCGGCCACTGATCCTCTCGCGGATGCCCCCACGAAGATCGTGCACCGCAACATCGACGCTGCTTTCCCGCTGTTCGTCAAGACCTCAAGCGCAGACGCTGCTGCCGCCGTGGACGGGCTGGTCGGGCAACAGGTCAACCTCGAGGTGGGATAGGAAACGGGCCGCCGGATCGGCGGCCCGTTCGAAGGTACGGCTCCGCGCGGCTGCGTCAGCCCTTCAGCACCAACGCCAGCACGAGCACGAAGAAGATCACCGACTGCGCGCTGTGCACCGCGATTCCGATGAGCGCGCTGCGGTAGCGCTTGGAGGTGTACGCGCGGGTACGCGCGCGCGGGAGGCTTACCGCTGTGTGAAGCCGAGGATCAGCTGCGCCGTCGCGAGCGGAACGTCGAGCTGCGGACTGTGGCCGACACCGTCAAGCTCAACCCAATCAGCGTGCGGGAGCCAGTCGTCGAGGTAGCGACGGGCGGCCGCGGGCCAAGGCAGGATCCTGTCCTCGATCCCCCATACGATCCGGACCGGGCAGGTGATCTTCTCCGCCTCGAGCCGGTAGCCCTCGCGCTTGGCGAACTCGCTCATCGGCACGACGCCCTCGCAGGCGGCGACGGCGCGCGTCTGGTGGGCGAGCAGCTCGACGGGGATGTGCTCGTAACTGACCGTTGTGTAGAGCGTCGCGCGCCGCTTGCCGCCCGGCGAGGCGACGAGGCGGTCGGCGTGCGGCGCGATCGCCTTGACCTGTTCGTACAGCTCGGGAAAGAAATCGAGCGTCTCGCGGTAGGAGTCGTCGCCCTGCGCCCAGCCGCCGGCGGGCGCCAGCGCCACGACGGAGCGCGCCCGCCCGCGCGCCGCGAGTTGGAGCGCCAGGTAGCCGCCGAGTGAGTTGCCGGCGATGTGCGCGGTCTCGAACCCGACCTCGTCCATCGCGCGCTCCAGCGCGTCGGGCAGCAGGTCGTGAGTCAGCTCGCCGTTGAGCGCCGGCCCGCCGGCGTGGCCGACGAGTGCCGGCGCTAGCACGTCGTGGTGGCGCTCGAGACGCGGGAGCACGAGGTCCCAGGTGCGCCAGCAGTCGACGAAGCCGTGAATCAGTACGAGCGGCGGCCCGGCGCCACCGCGATGCAAGGCGGTGAAGGAGGCGATCTGCCGAGGGTAGTTGGCGGGTACGCCGGTCCCGCCGCAGGACGGCTACGCGCGGAGTGGCGAGTCGGCGGGTCCCACCGCGAACGTCAGGCAGGCGCTCCTGTCTGCTTCGGATCAGCGAAGCGGCTCGATCTGCAACGGCCCGCGGCGCCGGTGGATCGACAGGTAGCGCACGCCGCTGTCGCTGGCCACGATGCGCCGGCGGACGCCACGTGGCACGAGGATCGCGCTGCCGGGCCCCAGGTCGTGCGGCCGTCCGTCGATCATCACGGTGCCGCGACCGGTCAGGACGACTATGAGGACGTCGAGTTCTTCATTGACGTGTTCAGGCACCTCATGGCCGGATGGCCATGACAGCAGCGTCGCGTTGAGATCGGCGCTCGCCATGCCCCAGAGCGGTCCGCTTCCCGGCATACCCAGCAGGTCGACCGGTTCTGCCGCGGCGAGCGTCTCGTCGTGCGTCACAAGCACGACGTTAGCCCGCTGGCGATGAGCTGTGCTCGTGTCACGGGCGAATGACTTCGGGACGCGGCGGCGGAGCAGGCGGCGACTACGAGACGGCGAGATCCTGGTATGAGCGCCTGCTCGGCGCGGAGCCCTCATCGCGGACGGCGGGCGTGCACCCGCGCCGTCTGCGGCACGCCGGGCGAGAAGGCTGACCGACGAGCCGACGCATCCCGCAGGCGAACGACAACCGGTACGCCGGCGCGGCTCGGCCTGAACGTCGCGCGGATGGAGCGCCGGCTGCTAGGACCGTTCGCCTGGTTCTGGTTGACTCGCACGATGAGCGTCTCAATCAGCCCGGCGGTGCCGATCTTGCGCATGTTCGACTTGGCGGCGACCAAACGGTTCTACATCGAGTACCTCGGCTGCGCGCTGGATTGGCAGCACGGCGATGAAGGTCAGCCCGTGTACATGCAGGTCTCGCGCGGCGAGCTCGTGCTCCACTTGTCGTCACATCACGATGACGGCACTCCGGGTGGCGCCGTCCTCGTCGAGACGCAAGGGGTGGAAGCGTTGCACGTTGAGCTCGCCGGGAGGGACTATCCATTTCTCAATCCGGGTGTCGGTCCGGGTCCAGCCAATGGCCGCGAGATGCAGCTGATCGATCCGGCCTCCAATCGGCTGCGCTTCTTCGAGCGCGCACGGCTGGCGTAGCCGGGGCCTGCATGCAGCGACGTCGGTGAGCACGCCGCACGCTGCCGGCAGCGGTGCTGCTGCGAGTGCGCCGGAAACGATCACGCGTGCGCCTCGGGCAGCGATTCGGGCGTCGTGTCGGATGCGGCGGGACGTCGCACCGTCAGCGGCAACCGACCCACGGCCGGTGGCCTCGGCTCGTCAGAGGTCTCCGTCGAGCGGCGCGACGGGCGTTACTTGAGAATGGCGCGCAGGAACATCCCGAGCGCGATCAGGACCAGAAGCAGGAAGACGAGCTCTACGGGACCCAGATTGAAGGGCATCTAGCGACCATACGTCTCCGCGAACGCGCGCAGATGTGGCCTGGCGCGGGCCGGAGCATCCGTCTGCCACCTACCTTTGGCTGTTCCGAGAAGGAACGGCTAGCGACCTCGTCGGCGGGTTGCTGCCCCTTACGCACTCGTGGGAGGCGTCCGTCCTGCGGAAGCGGGGCAGCGGCCTTTGCGCGAGCGACCGCGCGCTGCCCCTTTTCGGACATTGGCAGCCAGCAGTCGCTTCCTTGCGGCGTCATCGGCGATACGCACGACGCCAGCGCCGGCAGCGGGGCAGTCCCGTGAACCCCTCGTCATCCGGTCAGCCCGTGACGTTCGGCGCGTTGGGCGATCGTCTCGGGCTCCGCCATACGCGCGTCGAATACCGCTGCCACTTCGGGCAAGCCGTTTCGTCCTCGGGATCCGGGTGCTCGGCGGCGATGACGGCACGCCATCGTCCACCGTCGTACCGTAGCCCAGAACGTGAAGCCGTCGGATCTGTCGGATCGCTTCGCCCTCGCACCCAAGGCAGCCGTGGCGCCATGACCGCTGGCGCGGTCGGTTTGGCCGTGGGAGCATCGGCCCATGACTGACACAGCTTCGGCAGCCGATGCTGCCGCCGCTCGCCGTGACGCTCTCGTCGAGCGGCTGTTTCTCGCCACGGTAGGAACCTGGGACGTGCTCGCCGTGTACGTCGGCGACCGGCTGGGGCTCTACCGGATCCTGCGCGATCGGGGCGCGATGACGTCCGGTGAGCTCGCCGATGCCGCCGGGCTCAGCGAGCGCTATGTGCGTGAGTGGCTCGAACAGCAGGCCTCGAGCGCCATCCTCGAGGTCGACGACGCGCACGCTGCGGTGGGCGCGCGGCGCTACATCCTGCCGGCCGGTCACGACGAGGCGCTCGTCGACGAGGCCAGCCTCAACTTCATCGCTCCGCTAGGACAGCTGTTGGTCGCGTGCGTCAAGCCGATGAACGCCGTGCTGAGCGCGTTTCGTAGTGGTGACGGCATCCCGTACGCCGACTACGGAACCGACCTTCACGAGGGTCAGGCGCGGTTCACGCGGCCGATGTTCGACGCGCTGCTGGCCACCGAATGGCTCGGGGCGATCCCGGAGGTTCACGAGCGGCTGCTCGCCGATCCGCCGGCTCGTGTCGCCGATGTGGCCTGCGGCGAGGGACACTCGACGATCGCGATCGCGCATGGCTACCCGAAGGTCCGAGTTGACGGGATCGACATCGACGCTGCCTCGATCGAGGCAGCGCGCCGGCACCTCGCCGACAGCCAGCTCGACGACAGGGTCGCCTTCCAGCGCCGTGACGCCGCCGACGAGGAACTGGCCGGCAACTATGACCTCGTCTACATCCACGAGGCGCTGCACGACATGTCCTACCCCGTCACGGTCCTGGCCGCCTGCCGCAAGCTGCTGGCAGACGGCGGCTCGGTGATCGTGGGCGACGAGCGCGTGCCCGACGAGTTCGACCCTCCGGGCGATGAGATCGAGCGCTTCTACTACGGCTTCAGCATCTTCCATTGCCTGCCGGTAGGCATGGTCGGTGAGGACGCCGCCGGAACCGGCACCGTCATGCGCTCCTCCACACTGCGCGCCTACGCCGAGCAGGCGGGGTTCAGCGGCTTCGAGGTGCTGCCAATCGACAACGACTTCTATCGCTTCTACCGGCTCACCCCTTAAGCACGGATTACGGGCGACCGTTTGCCGATCCCCCAGCGATCGTGCGCGCTCGTCCGGCACACCACATCGAGACCCCGGAAGCCCCGTCCTCCTGCGGGACACGGGCTCACCCGCTGC
>DASYVZ010000498.1:0-3604 GCA_035936515.1 Solirubrobacteraceae bacterium
AGCGCGACGAGCACGGCCGCAAGCGACCCGGCGGCCGGCAGCAGCACCCGGCGCCGCCGTGTCCAACCCGTCCACGGCCGGCGCTCGCGCAGCGGCGCGCGCTCCTGGGGCATGGGGAAGCCCTCCTGCAGCTCGTGCTCGAGGCGGGCCGCGAACGCGGGGGACATCTCCGGCGCCGTCGCGCGGACGTCGCGCACGAGCGCCTCGAGGTCGCGCAGCTCGCCTCCCACGGGCTCGCCTGCGAGGGCGCGATCCAGCGCGTCGAGCTCTTGGCGCTGCTCATCGGTCAGGCGGTCACGCTGGCGCATTGCAGGCCTCCCTGAGCTTGCTGACGGCCCGATGCAGTCGGGTTCCGGCATTGGATTCACTCGTGCCGAGCACGACCGCGAGCTCTGCGTTGGACAGCCCGCCGTGGAATTTCAGGGCGACGAGCTCGCGGTCGCGCGGCGCGAGCGCCGCGAGCGCGACGCGCACCGTGGTGCGGCGGATGGCGACGTCGGCCTCCTCCTCGGGAGCGTGCGCGACTTCGTCGGGGAGCTCGCCAAGGATCGGCGCCGAGCGCTTGCGCCGGCGCAGCTCGTCGAGCGCGGCGTTGCGGGCGATGCCGAACAGCCACCCGCGCTCGCTTCCGCGCCGCGCGTCGAACGTCGCGCGGCGCCGGTAGGCGCGCTCGAAGGCCAGTGCCGTGATGTCCTCGGCCGACGCGTCGTCGCCGAGCAGCGTTCGGACGTATGCGTACATGTCGCGTGCGCATTCGCGGTACAGCGCATCGAAGCTCTCGGTCGACGTGTTGGATGGTGTTGCCATGGACGGATTGGTCAGAGCTGCGCTCATGCGACTACTACGGCGCCGCGGCGTGATCATCACGGTCCTGTGCGTCGGCGTGGGGGCGGCTGGCGCCGGTCACGCCGCTGCCGGCGCGGAGACGTCGCGGCCGTGGGCGACCGTCAACGTCTGCGACACGCGCGACCATCCGGACACGATCGGGATCCGCGCCGCGATGCCCGGCTCGCGCAGTGGCCGCGAGCAGCGCTACATGCGCTTCGTCGTGCAGTACTTCTCGCGCGCCGACGACCGCTGGCACCGCGTCGCGGCGGGTGGCGACTCGGGATATCTGTCGATCGGCGACGGGCGCAAGACGCACCAGTTCGGCCGCTCGTTTCGGATCGAGCCGAAACGCGGCCACCCGGTGCTGCTGCGCGGCAGGGTCTTCTTTCAGTGGCGTGCGAAGGGTGAGGTGGTCCGCCGCGCCAGCGCGCGCACGCGCAAGGGCCACCGCTCGAACGCCGGCGCTGATCCGCGCGGCTACTCGGCGTCCACATGCACGATCACCGCGGGTTGAGGCGCGCGTTCAGAACAGCCGCGGGTCGTTCGAGATGACGCCGGTGACGCCGACGCGCTCGAGCTCGGCGATCCGCTCGGCGTCGTCGACCGTCCACGCGTAGAGCTCGCCGCCGGCGCCGCAGACCGCGGCGGCCAGGCGCGGCGTGATGAGCCGGTAGTGCGCCATCAGCGCGTCGATCTCGCCGCGCCGGATGCGGTTGGCGGCGACGCCCGGCAGCGCGCGGCGCACGTACGTCAGCACCGCGACCGCCGGCAGCATCGTCACGGGGTTGGCGAGCGGGTTGCGGCGCATCCGCGGCAGCGACCAGCCCAGGCGCAGCTCGGGGTGGCGGGCGCGCAGGACCGCCAGCGAGGAGTTCTCGGTCGTCGACACGAGCGCGCGATCGGTCAGGCCGTGGTGGCCCAGCGCGACTGCCACGCGCTCCTCGTAGCCGCGGGTCTTCATGTCGACGATGAGCTCGATGCCGTCGTAGGCAGCCTCGGCGAAGTGCGCCAGCCCCTCCTCCAGCGTATGCGTGGGCCGCTCGGCGACGTCCTCCCAGTCGTGTGCGAGCAGCAGCTCACCGGAGCCGTCGGGCTGCGTGGACAGGACGTCGAACTCGATCATGTCGACCCCATGCGCGAGCGCCGCGGCGAACGAGTCGAATGTGTTGCCGGGCGCTATGTGGTCGGCGCCCTTGTGTCCGACGCGCCGCATCGTCTGCGGCGCCCGCTCGCGTGCCGCGCTCATGACTGACACCCCGTGCACCAGTACGTGAGCCGGTTCTCGTCGCCCTGCCCGCGGCTGCGAATCCCCGCGCCGCAGCGCGGGCACGGCCGGCCCGCCCTGCCGTACACGACGCGGTGCGCGTCCTGCATCCCGTCCAGCGCCGATTGCTGCATCTTCGGGCGCGCGGCATGCACGATCGCCAGCGCCTCGTCGTCGCCGACCTGGCTCACCGGCCGCCATGGGTCGATCCCCGCCGCGAAGCAGCCCTCGCACTTCCAGAGGTTGCCGATCCCGGCGATCGTACGCTGGTCGAGCAGCGCGTCGCCGATCGTGCGCGTCGGGTCGTCGGCGCGCAGGCCCCGGAGAAACCGCTGCTCGTCGAGCTCGGGCGCGAGGATGTCCGGACCGAGCATCGCCAGGCGGCGGTCGAAGCGCGTGCGCGACTCGGTCAGCAGCTCGAGCACCGGCCCGTCGAACTGGACGACCTCGCCGTTGGCCGTGCGCAGGACGAGCCACGCGCGGCGATCCGCTCGCCGCCAGCGCTGCCCCTGGCGGTACGTGCCCCACGAGCCGGTCATGCGCAGGTGCGAGTGGATCGCGAGGTCGCCGTCGAAATGCACGAACAGGTGCTTGCCGTGCGCGTCGACCCTCGCGACGCCGCGGCCGGCGAGCTTCTTGGGCCAGCGCTCGCCGCGCAGGCGGGGGTGGGGGTGCGCGATCTGCGGGATCAGACCCACGACAAGCGGGCGAATCCGGCGCGCGGCGTAGTGGATCGTGTCGCCCTCGGGCATGGCTTCGTTCAATCTAGAACGCGTGGAGACGACAATCGACGCGCTCGTGCGGATCGTGGGAGCGCAGCACGTGCAGGCCGGCGCGGTCGTCGGCGACGTCGCGGTGCCCGGCGTGGCCGCGACGCTCGTCACGCCGGGCTCCGCGCAAGAGGTCGCCGCGGTGGTCGCCTGGTGCTACGCCCACGACGTCCCGATCGTGCCGGTCGGCGGGCGCAGCGGACTGGCCGGGGGAGCGGCCGTGGTGGACACGGGTGCGGAGGCGATCGCGCTGTCGCTGCAGCGGCTGCGGGCGGTCCGCTCATTCGAGCCGGAGCTCTGGCGCATGGAGGCCGAGGCCGGCGTGACGACCGCGACCATCGCTCGCCTCGCGCGCGAGAACGGGCTGCTCTTCCCGCCCGACCCCGGCGCGCCGGAGCAGTCACAGCTCGGCGGGACGATCGCGACGAACGCGGGCGGCCCGCACGCGTTCAAGTACGGCGTCACCGGCGACTGGGTGACCGGCCTGGAGGCGGTGCTGGCGCCGGGTGAGCTCGTGCGCGTGGGCGGCGCCACGCGCAAGGACGTCGCGGGCTATGACCTGCGCGCGCTGCTGACCGGCTCGGAGGGCACGCTCGGGATCATCACGGCCGCGTGGCTGCGCTTGGTGCCCGCGCCCGAGCGCCGGCTGGCGCTCGTCGCCGCCTATCCCGACGCCAAGGCCGGCTGTGCCGCGATCCTGCGCGTGCTCGCCAGCGGAGCGGTGCCCGCCGCGCTCGAGTTC
>DASYVZ010000499.1:0-2486 GCA_035936515.1 Solirubrobacteraceae bacterium
GCCGGTGCCCGCGCCGCTGCAGCCCGTCGAGAGCTACGAGCCGCTCGCGCCCGAGGAGCCGGACGAGCGCCAGCTCGGGCTGTTCTGACGCGTCGTCAGGCCCCGACGGCGGTGGAGCGCAGCGCCGGCAGCACGCGCTCGCCGTAGGTCCGGATCGAGCCGAACGGGTCGGCGCGGCCGATGAGCTGCAGGCAGATCACGGTCGCCCCGGCGCGCTCCATCTCGCGGATGCGCTCGACGTGCTCCTCCGGATCGGCCGAGATGAGAAAGCCCTCGCGCGCGAACTCCTCGTCGCTCATCTGGGCGTCGGCGCGGCGCTGCATGTCGTGCTGGTCGGCGATGTCCTCGACGTAGAGCTCGGGCAGCTGGGTCGGCTTCCAGTGGCGTGCGCCCTCGATCGCCGCGCGCTCGTCGTCGGCCCAGGCGAAGCCGGCCTGGAAGATGATCTCGCCGGGCTCGCGGCCGTGCGCGTCGCAGGCCGCTCGGTAGGCCTCGATGATCGCCGGCGCCTTCTCCGGATCGCCGAGCGTCCACAGACCGTCGCCGAAGCGCGCCGCGACCTCGGCCGACTGCGGCCCGAACGCCGAGATGTAGAGCTTCGGGCGCGTCTGGGCGCGCGTCCACAGGCGGGCGTCCTTGAGCTTGAACCAACCGGCGTCCATCGTCACGGTCTCGCCGTTCCACAGCCGCGTGATCGCCTCCAGCCCCGTCTCCAGGCGCCGGCGCTGCTCCTCGTAGGGCGGCCAGTCCATCCCCAGCGGGGTCTCGTTGACCGACTCGCCGGAGCCCACCCCGAGAAACACCCGCCCGGGGTAGAGCTCCTCGAGCGACATGAAGGCCTGCGCCACCAGCCCCGGGTGGTAGTGGTGCACGATCGGCGTCACGGCGGTGCCGATCTGCTTCTGCGTCACCTGCCCGAGCGCGCCGAGGTAGACCCACGCCTGCGTCCCCTCGCCATCGGGAAACCACGGCGCGAAATGATCGGACGTGCCGAGCCCGTCGAAGCCTGCGCGGTCGGCGGCCTTGGCCTGGTCGAGCATCTGCGACGGCGTGAACTCCTCCGTCGAGGTCGCAAACCAATACTGCATCGGGGGAACTCCTTTCAGGCGGGTCAGACCGAGGGGCTACCCGCAGGAGCGCCCGCGTGCGCGTTATCCGCGCCGCCGGGGCGGCTGGGGGCGCCTATTCGCCCGTCGGCGGCTTGAGCTCCAGCGCGCAGGAGTTGATGCAGTAGCGCTGCCCGCTCGCGCCCGGACCGTCGGGAAAGACGTGCCCGAGATGGCCGCCGCACTGGCTGCACAGGACCTCGGTGCGGCGCATGAACAGGCTGTTGTCGTCGCGCAGCGTCACGGCCGCCGCGACCGCCGGATCGGTGAAGCTCGGCCAGCCGGTGCCGGAGTCGAACTTCGTATCGGAGGCGAACAGCTCGGCGCCGCAGCCGGCGCAGACATACATGCCGTCGGCCTTCTCGTTGACGTACTTGCCGGTGAACGCGCGCTCGGTGCCGGCGCGCCGGAGGATGTCGTACTGCGCGGGCGTCAGCTCCGCGCGCCACTCCTCGTCGGACTTCTTGACGGGAGCGTCGATCGGGGTGTGCTTCATGGTTTCAATGTAGAGCCGGCGGCCGGTCGGTCGCGCGTTCTTGGCGCCCAGCCGCCGGGCTGGGGATCGTGCCGCGCGAGGCATTAGAGTGCGCGGCGTGTCGTGCTCTCCCCGCCGCGTCGTCGTCCTGCTGCTCGTGCTCGTGATGTTGGGCGTCCCCGCCTCAGCCGCAGCGCAGGATTCGACCATCCCCGAGGATGGCGCCGGAGTTTCGACGACCCCGCCCGTCCCGCTGCCAGGCGAGCGTGCGGCACCGGCACCGGCACCGGGACCCGCCACCGACCTGCCGAACACGGGCTCGGATCCGCGCATGCTGTTCCTCGCCGGCGCGGCGATGTCGCTCCTCGGTACCGGGCTGCGTCTGCGCACCGTCGATGCCGACGACTACTGAAACGACCGAACCCGAAGCGACAGCGGCGCTCGCCGCACAGCTCGCCCGCCGCCTGCGCCCCGGCGACGTCGTCCTCGTCTCCGGCGAGCTCGGCGCCGGCAAGACGACGTTCGTCCGCGGCGCCTGCCGCGCGCTGGGCGTCTGCGGCGCCGTGACGAGCCCGACGTTCACGATCGCGCGCCGCTACGACGGCGACGTGCCGGTCTCGCACCTGGACCTCTACCGGTTGGGCGACCTCGCCGACGAGGACCCGGCGCTGCTGGCCGACGAGCTCGGTCCCGACCGCATCGCGTTCGTCGAGTGGCCGGAGGTCGGTGCGCCGGCGGGCCTGGATCCCGAGCGCGTCGTCGCGCAGGTGCGCCTCGAGCACCGCGGGGGCGACCGGCGCCTCGTCGTCGAACATGAGGTCGGCGTCGGCGTTGCCCGCCCCGAAGACGACCTGCGTGCGGGTGCTCGCAAGCTCGGGGCAGCGCGTGCAGGCCCGCGCCTCGCG
>DASYVZ010000500.1:0-14489 GCA_035936515.1 Solirubrobacteraceae bacterium
GTCAGTACACGTTCGCTTCGGTCGTCAGCGTCGCGTGGTTCGCGACGACGGGGTTCATCGTGCAGGCCGTCGGCGCCTCGGCACTGCACGCGTTCGGTGCCGGACGGCCACTGCTCGTCATCCGCCGGCATCTGACCCGCGTCACCGCGGCGCTGCTCAGCGCCGCGCTGCTCGGCCTGCCGGTGGTCATCGTCGGTACGCGGGCGCTGCAGCACGCCGGCTTCGCTGCGTACGCTCCGGCGCTGGACATCATGCCGATCCTCTACGCGGGCGGGGCACTGTCGGCAGTGTCGATCTACGGATACGTGCTGCTGGCGCTGAGGCGGTTCCCACTCGTGATGATGGCCACGGGGGTCGGCGTCGTCGTCGCGCTCGCCGGCGGCTTCATCCTGGTCCTCGGAGACCCCACGATTGCCGACTTCGCATGGCTCTTCCTCGCAAGCCAACTCACGACTGCATCCTTCACGATCGCTGCCGGCGAGTTCGTCGTCCGCCGGGGCCGCTTCGCCCGTGAGGCGCAATCCGGTGCTTGACGGCAGGATGGGGGGCCTGCCGCGCCTGCCGCTCCGCGGCCTGAACGTCGCTCCAGCGGCTTGCGTCCTGATCGGCTTGGTTGGTGCGGCCACCGTCGTCGGCGCCCTCCGCGCATCGATGCAGACAACGACGGTCGCTGCGCTCGGAGCCACGTTCGCCGCCGCATCGCTGCTGCCATTCGCCATCCGCCGTGTTGCTCCCGGGCAGAACTGGTTTCACCCGGTCCTGATGCCCGTCGCATATTTGTCGCTGGTGCTGCTGGCACCGCTCGCGTACGTCGTCGCTACGCAGCGCGGCGTCGCCGGCGTGCAGCCCGGCGACGTCTCCCTCGTCCTGGTGTGCGTGTTGGCGCTGACGGTCGCCGGGTTCGTCGCGGGCGTACTCACGAGCCTGCGGTTCGTCGAGCCCGCCGCAGAGGAGACGATCCCGCGCAGCTGGAGCCGCGTGCTGCTCTGCGGCCGTGCCATGTTGGTGATCGCGATCGCGATGCGGACGTACTCGACGATCCGCGGATGGGGCACGCCCTACGGCACGGGCTCCGTCAACTTCGGGACGAGCGGAACGCTGCAGACGCTGACGGACTTCCTGTCGGTCACCGGCCCTGCGCTCGTCGTCCTCGCGCAGGTCCGCCTGCGGGGAGCCGTCGCGGCACCGCTCGACGCCGTGCTGTTCGGCGTGTTCTGCGTCATGACGCTGGTGGCCGGCAGCCGGGGGGAGCTGCTGGTCCCGGTGATCTTCGCGTTGTGGGTCCACCACCGAAACGTCTCCCCGATCTCGCCGAGGGCGGTCGTGATCGGCTGTCTCGCCGTCGCGATCCTGTTCCAGGCGGTCCAGGGCGCGCGTGCCGGCGAGTCGCCGCTCACGAGCCCGCGAGACGCGATCGAGCGTACGCTCACCTCGGTCGGCGTGCCGATGCAGGTCACGTCCCTCACCGCGGCAAACGTCCCGTCGCAGGCAGACCACCTCCTCGGCAAGACGTACTACGAAAGCCTTGCGCGGCAGCTTCCGGGTGCTCTCGCCGTCAGCCTCTGGGGCCCGCCACGTGACACGGGCACGTTTGCGCTGCGCCGGATCGTGGGCTTCGACAGCCTGGATGCGGGTCTCGGCTTCGCGCTCCCGGCCGAGAGCTATCTGAACTACGGTGTCGCGGGCGCGCTCTTCATCGCGCTGCTGGTGGGGCTCTTGTTCGGATACGCCTACCAGAAGCAGGCGGGCGCCGACCTGTCGCGAGCGTCCCACGCGCTCTACGGATTCCTGATCGCGACGCTTCCGCTCAGTCTGCGGGCGGACGCGGTGCTGCAGATCAAGTCCGTCTTGTATCCGATGATCGCGACGACGATCGTCCTTGGCCTCTGTCGCTTGCAGCGGCCCGAGCCCAGCGGCTCGCGAGAACTCGCGCTGAGGCGCACCCGGATCCTGGGGCGACGTTGACGACGGCTGGTCAGCGACCAGTGCGCTCCAGCACGGCGGCGAGATCGCCCACGCAGCGGTCCTTGGTGAAGCGGCTCTCGTACCCCGCTCTCGCGCGCGCGCCCATGGCGGCCAGCGGCCGTGCACGCATGGCCACGATGGCCTCCGCGACCGCCGCGGCGTCGCCGGCCGGAACACGGGCGCCGCAGTCCCACTCCTCGGCGATGAGCTGTGGCTCCGACCGCTCGTCGACCGCCGCGACGAACGGCCGCCCTGCAGCCATCACGCCGTAGGTCTTGCTGGGTGCCGCGCAGCCTCGCAGCCCGGGGATGAGCGACACGAGGTGAAGGTCGGCGGCCGCCATCAGCAGCTGCGCCTCGGCGCGAGGCCGGTATGGCAGGATCTCGACGTTGTCGAGTCCCCGGCGCTCGACTTCCGCCGCCAGAGCCGGACGCGCCGGACCGTCCCCCAGGAAGACGAGCCGGATGTCCGGCTCGTCCTGCAGGCGCTCGGCGACGTCCGGGATCATGGTGAGGTTCTGCGCCATCCCCATGTTGCCGGCGTGCATGACCACGAAGCGCCCACTCCATCCCTGCTCTGCGCGTAGCCGCTCGCGCTCCTCGGGCCCGAGGGTGTCGCCGCTTGCCCAGGTGGGCACGTAGACGAGCTTCTCCGCCGGCACGCCCTGCTCCTCGAGCCGACGCGCCATGTCGCGGCCGACGACGACGATCATCTGCGAGCGCGAGCGGATGAACCGGTTGACGAGGCGCCACAGGCGCACGAGCGGGCCCTCGTGCAGGACGCCCATCGCCAAGCCGATGTCCGGGTGCACGTCGTGTGACACGAAGACGAGGGGCCGCCGGTAGCGCGCGGCCGCCACCGCACCGATCGCCCCGACGACGGGCGGGTCCGTCAAGGCGACGACGATGTCGGGGCGCCGGACGAAAAGGCTCCGCACCCCCGCGAAGACGAGGTACGACAGGTACGTCAGCGCCCTTGCGAGAAGCGTCCCGCGCCCGACACCGAGTGACGGGACCCTCGTCACCTTGACGCTGCCCTGCGTCCGCGGAACGTCGCCGGTCGCGTTGTAGCTCGGGCGGCCGGCGATGATTTCGACATCGTGATCGCGGGCGATCTCCTCCAGCCAGTCCGCCAGCAGGCGCGCCGTGTTCGCGGCGTCAGGCGGGTAATACTGGTTGAGGACGAGAACGCGCACGGAGTGGATCCTCGGCCGGTACGTCGGCCGCGCGGCAAGTCTACGGAGAGGACGGCCTCTGCTAAGTTGCCGCGGCCGTGCGCTTGGTCATCGATGCAGTAGCCGCCGCGCCGGGAGGCGGTGGGCTCACCAGAGTACGCGAGCTCGCCCGCTCTCTTCCGAAGGTACGGCCGCATGACGACAGGCTCTTCGTCGTCCGGCCAGAGCTCGTCGAGGTCGTGCGCGAGCATGATCCGGGCGCGCGGATGGTGGTTCGACCGCCGCTCGGAGCGCCGCTGCCGGCGCGCATCTGCTGGGAGCACGCCGTGCTGCCGCTGAAGCTCGCGGACTTCGCGCCCGAGGTCGTCTTCTCGCCGTTCAACGTCCTGCCGGTCTGGTGGCGTGCTCCGCGGCCCGCGCTCGTGGTGATGATCTCGAACCTCGCTCCCTTCGCCCGCGAGTGCCTGGATGTCTGCACTCCCGCAGAGCGCCGTCGCAACGTCGTCCTCCGTACGCTGACGATCCGCAGCGTGCGGCGCGCCGATCGCGTGATCATCCTGTCGAGCCAGGCGTTGGACCTGATCGACGCCGCGGGCGCATGGCAGGACCGGGCCGAGCTCGTGCCGCAGGCGCCTCCCCCGGTCCCACCCGCCGGAGGACCTGCGGCGGCGTGGCCGCGGCCATACGCGCTCGTGGCGGCCGACTGGTACAAGTTCAAGGGCCTCGACACGGTTGTAGAGGCGCTGGGCCGGCTACCGCCCGACGGCCGCCCGGACGTCCTCTTCTGCGGCCGCCCGATGGAGTCCGAGTACGTCGCGGCGGTCATGAGACGCGTCAAGGAGCTTGAGGTCGAGGACAGCGTGCACGTGCTGGGGCAGCGTCCGCACGCGGAGATCCTCGAGCTGATGCGCGGCGCTGTCGCCTGCGTCGCGCCCTCTCGCTTCGAGAACCTCAGTCGTGTCACGGCGGAGGCGATGGCGGCCGGGGCGCCGATCGTCGCTCGCGACGTGCCCTCCTACCGCGAGGCGTGCGGCGGCGCCGCCCTCTACTTCACCGGGGCGGACGATCTTGCCGACGCGCTCGCGAGGATCCCTGCAGACGATGCGCTGCAAGACAGCCTGAGGCGCCGCGGCTCGACGCGCATCTCGTCGATGTCGAGCGATACGGGAGCGGCGCGTATCGCGGACGTGCTCGCTGCTGTCGCCCCATGAACGTCGCCCGCCTCTCGGCATGGGCCAAGGCCGCGGTGCGCGAGGCGCGCCGCCAGCGGGTGAGCCGGATCGTCGCTGACAGCCCCGGCGACGCGCGTGCGCTGCGCGCGCTGTTGCGGGGCTCAGGCGCTCCAGGCCCTGCGACGATCGGCATACGAGCGCTCGATGGTCGGCGGGTCGCGCTGCGGGCCCGTACGACCGACGCCGAGGTCGCGGTTGCCACGTTCGCGGGGCGCTATCACCTCCCCCCGCCGCTGGCCGGCCCGGTCGAGAGCATCTGGGATGTCGGCGCCAACATCGGCCTCACCACGGCGCACCTCGCGCAACTCCATCCCCACGCGCAGGTCGTGGCACTGGAGCCACATCCGGCGAACTTCGCGTGTGCGCAGGCCAATACGGCGGAGTACGCGCAGCGCTGTGTGCTGCTGCAGCGCGCCGCCTGGACCTACGACGGAACCGTGGGACTCGAAGGCGAGTCCGGCCCTGAGGACGGTTATCGCGTGAGCGAAACGCGCGCCGACGGCGAAGTCGAAGCGATCTCGTTCAACACCCTGCTGGACCGCTTCGGCGCGCCCGACTACCTCAAGCTCGACGTGGAGGGTGGCGAGCGTGCACTCCTGAACGAGTCGACGCAGTGGGCCGCGAGCGTACGGTGCATCAGCGTGGAGTGTCACCCGCCGTACTCCCTCTCGGAGTGCGTGAGCGACCTCGAGCGCCTTGGCTTCAGCACGCAGGCGCTTCCACAAACCCTGCGCCGCCGCGCGCGGGACTGCGCGATCGGCGTGCGTCGCAGGGGCGCGCACTGATGTGCGGGATCGTCGGTCAGGCACGCACCGATCGCGAAGTCGAGCGCGCACTCCTCGCGGCAATGTGCGAGACGATCGTGCATCGCGGCCCCGACGCGACCGGGATCGAGGTCGACGGCGGAACGGGCTTGGCCGTCCAGCGACTCGCCGTGATCGATCTCGTCTCCGGCGACCAGCCTGTCGCGAACGAGGACGGGTCGGTGGTCGTCGTCCTCAACGGCGAGATCTACAACTACGTCGAGCTTCGCCGGCGCCTAGAAGCGGCGGGGCATCGTCTGTCGACCCGCGGCGACACCGAGGTGATCGCTCATCTGTACGAGGAGATGGGCGACCGCTGCGTCGAGGAGCTGCGCGGGATGTTCGCCTTCGCCCTCTGGGACAAGCGGCGCCGCCGCCTGCTCCTCGCCCGCGATCGCATCGGCAAGAAGCCGCTCTTCTACCATCACCGCGACGGATGCCTGACCTTCGCGTCCGAGACGAAGGCGCTGCTCGCGGACCGGTCGATCCCACGCGTCGTCGACGAGCAGTCGATCGATCAGTACCTCCACTTCCAGCACGTCGGCGCGCCGTGGTCGGCCTTCCGGGGCGTCCACAAGCTGCCCCCGGCCCACGTGCTGAGCTGGCAGGCAGGGCAGATCGACGTGCGCCGCTACTGGAAGCTCTCCTTCCAGGCAGCTGCACCGATCAGCGAGGAGGACGCAGCGGAGAGGCTTCGCGACGAGCTGTTGGATGCGACCCGCATCCGGTTGCGCTCCGACGTCCCCCTTGGTGCCTATCTCTCCGGCGGCATCGACTCGAGCGCCGTCGTCGCGGCGATGGCGCGGACGTCCTCCACCGTCAAGACCTTCGCGATCGGTTTCGATGTCGCCGCCTACGACGAGACATCGCACGCGCAGAGCGTTGCCGATCTGTTTGGGACCGACCACCGCGTCCTGCACATGACGCCGGATGCCCTCGAGCTCTTGCCACAGCTCGCATGGTCCTTTGGAGAGCCGTTTGCAGACCAGTCCGCGATACCGAGCTTCTACCTCGCGCGGATGACCCGCGAGCACGTGACGGTGGCGTTGAACGGCGATGGTGGCGACGAGGCGTTCGCCGGCTATCCGCGCTATCTGGCCAACGTGGTGACCACTCGCATGGCGGACCTGCCAGGACCCCTCGTGCGCACGATCGGCGCGGCAGCGAACAGGTTCGACCGCGGGGTGCATCCGGCCAGCACGAAGCATCGGATCATCCGCCTCGGCCAGACGCTCTCGGCTTCGCCGCCGGCGCGGTATGCGACCTGGCTCGCGTACCTCAACGAGGTTGACCGCGAGCGGCTGTACACCTCCGAGTACCTCGCGCACCTCCGCGCGATCGAACCGCGGCGCCCCTACCTGGAGCGAGCCTGGACCGACTCGGACGCGGGCTCGCTCGTCAACCGGCTGTTGGATGTCGACATCCAGTCCTATCTGCCGGGCGACCTCCTCGTGAAGGCGGACATCTCGAGCATGGCGCACTCGCTCGAGCTACGGTCGCCGTTCTTGGACCACCGATTCATGGAGTTCGCCGCGGCGCTGCCGGGGCGCTTCAAGCTGCGCGGCGGGGTAACGAAGCACATCCTCAGGCGGGCGCTGAAGCCATGGCTTCCCGAGGCGATCCTGCAACGGCCGAAGATGGGCTTCGAGGTGCCCTTGGCGGAGTGGTTCCGCGGCGAGCTGAGCGACCTTCCGGGAACCATCCTCCTCGATGAGACGGCGCGCTCGCGAGGCATGTTCCGGCCCGACGAGGTCCAGCGGCTCATCTCGGAGCACGCCGCCCGCTCGGCGAACCACGCAAGCAAGCTGTGGGCACTGCTCCAGCTCGAGCTCTGGTTGCGGACATACGTAGATCGGGTGCCGCAGGGCCCGGTCAGCCTCTAGACGACTATCCTGCTCGCATATGCGCGCCTTGGTCACGGGGGGTGGCGGATTCATCGGATCCCATCTCGTCGACGAATTGCTGTATTGCGGCCACGAGGTCAGGGTTTTCGACAACTTCTCCACCGGCGATCGCCGGAACCTTCTCCACGTCGCCGGAGACATCGACATCGTCGAGGGTGATCTGCGCAGCTTCGAGCGCGCCCTCACGGCGGTGCGCGACTGCGAGGTCGTCTTCCACGTCGCCGCGCTGCCTTCGGTACCGCGGTCGGTGCAGGACCCGTTGACCACAAGCGAGGTGAACGTCACCGGAACGCTGAACGTCCTGCTCGCGGCGCGCGATTGCGGCGTTCGACGCGTCGTTGCCGCCTCGTCGTCCTCCGTGTACGGCGCCATCGAGGTCCAGCAGAAGAGCGAGACCCTGCCGACGGTGCCGCTCTCCCCCTATGGAGTCAGCAAGCTGGCCGCCGAGGCGAACTGCCGGGCCTTCTGGGAGGTCTACGGCCTCGAGACGGTGACGCTTCGCTACTTCAACGTCTTCGGCCCGCGGCAGAATCCCGTTTCCGAGTATGCGGCCGCCATCCCGCAGTTCATCGCGGCGGCGCTCCTGGGCGAGCAGCCCACGATCTACGGGGACGGAAAGCAGTCGCGGGACTTCACGTTCGTGGACAACGTGGTCAGAGCCAATCTGCTCGCAGCCGCTGCACCGGACATCGGTGGCGAGACGTTCAACATCGCGATGGGCGGGACGCACAGCCTGCTCGAGTTGTGTGACGCCATCGGGCAACTTGCGGGCGAGTCGCTGCACCCGCGCCACTCCGACCCCCGTCCCGGCGACGTCCGCATGTCGCTCGCGGACATCACCAAAGCCCGAGCGATGCTCGGCTTCGAGCCGGGGACGGATTTCAGTAGCGGGCTTGCGATCACCTATGACGCGATGGTGGCCGACGAAACGTTGCTGCCCCGCATCAGCGAAGCGCGGCGCTGGGCGGCGGCCGCCTGATCTGACCGGGAGGCGTGAAGCCCGGCGAGGTGGCGCGCCACGTGGTGCACCCCGTCGATGATCCGGGCCCTCGTAGAGGCTCATCAGCCGACTCGATCTCGCACGTCATCCCGAAGACATCCCGCAGCTTCTTCAGAAGGTCGAACTTCGAGATCGGGTCAGTCGAAACGACGGTAGAGACCTGCCAGGCGGGGTGCTCGGCCGACCAGAAGGTCAGATCACGCCGCGGGAACGGCGCTCAGGCCGCTGACCGGCGGCGAAGCCATAGGCCGATCAACCCTCCGACCAGCAGCACAACCACACCGGCGCCCACGACCGCGATGACACCCGTGCCCCCTTCGGGCGCAGCAGCCTGCGCGCGCAGCGCGCGCGTGCGAGCGAGGTCGCGGGCTTCAGCGGCCGCAGCAGCCTTCTCTCGCGCCGCGGCCTCCTCCTCGCGCGCGTCCGCGCTCGTCGAGCCGGCCTTG
Organism: Solirubrobacteraceae bacterium; assembly: GCA_035936515.1. GTDB lineage: Bacteria > Actinomycetota > Thermoleophilia > Solirubrobacterales > Solirubrobacteraceae > CADCVQ01. Next base: position 8,525 of record DASYVZ010000500.1, read on the forward strand.
CGCTCAGCCTTCGCCTCCTTGGCGGAGCTCTTCGGCGTCGGTGGTGAGGTCGTGTTGCGGACACCGCCTTCGACGCCCTCTCCGAAGAGCGGCGCCTTCTCGCGTAGCTTTTGCGGCTGCCTTTGCGTGGAGGAGCCCTGCTCGCGGGCACGGTCGATCGGGAGGGCGTACTCCTTGCCGCTCGGCGAGCCCGGATCCACGAACACCTTGTCCTCCTGCGCTGCGGCCACCGCAGGCGTGGCGGTCAGGCAGCACAACAGCAGCAAAAGCCCCTTGCGTACGAAGATCAGCATGCCGATCAGACTACGCAAGCAGGGCGGCGGACGCTCAGCCCGGCTCCTGGGCAAGTCTCGCAAGCTCTGCATTCCGTGGATTCAACTCGGCCGCGCGGCGATAGTAGCGCCGTGCCGCCGCCGGGTCCTGTCGTCGGACCGACAGATCGCCGAGCAACGTCCAGGTGACGAAGTTGCGCGGCTCGCGGCGCGCCGCCTCGTGCAACGTCTCCTGTGCCGCCTGCCCGTCTCCGAATCGGGCGATCGCCGCTGCCTTGGCGTAGTACGCCGGAATCGACTCCGCATCCAGCCGCAGCGCCCGGTTGGCCTCCCGTAGGGCCACGGCGGGCCGGTCGCTGACCGCGTTCTGGGCACGCGTCACGTAGCGCTCCGAGAGTCCCTGCCGGCTGAGGCTGACAGCCGCGATCGAGATCGCGACGCCTACGGCCACCGCCGGGAAGATGCGCGCCAGGCGCGGGAGCCGCAGGTCGAACCGAGGCACGGCCGCCGCCGCGCGCTCGTCACCGGGATGCAGCAGCACCGCGACCGCGATCAGAGCTATCCCCGTGAGACCGGGCAGCAGATGGATCCAGTCGACGCTCGTGTGCACGAGCCAGGCCGTAAGTACGCCCACGGCCGCGACGAGAACCGGGGAGGGCGGTCCCCTCAGCGCCCGCACGCGAGCGATCCGGCGCCAGGCGCCGGCTGCGATCGCAACCGCGATCCCGAGAAGGAGCAACATGCCGACGACGCCCAGCTCCGCCAGCACCTGAAGCGGCAGGCTGTGGGGCTGGCGGATGTCCTCCGTCGTAGCGCGCTCGACGAAGTACGGCTTGTCGTAGCCGCCGGCCCCGACGCCGACGACCGGATCTCCACGCCAGGCGTGGACCGCGATGCGCCAGTAGTCGTAGCGGTTGCCGGCGCCGGTTGCGAGGCGCGAAGCGGATGGCTCTCCCCCCTGCTGACCACCCAGCGTGACGAAGGCCCTGTACTGGCGCTCCGAGAAGTCCGCGATCCGGGGGGCCGACGCGATGCCGGCGACGGCCGCGACCAGCGCCAATGCCATCGTCGCGGCCGCGAACGCCCGCTGCAGTCGCCGCGCGGCGTCACCGCCCGAGGCGGTGACGCGCTGCGCCGCGTAGACCAGCAGCGCCCACAGCACGGCTGCCGCAACCGAGCAGAGCAACACGGCGCGCCCGGCCTGCTCGAGCGCAGCGGGTGTCTGCAACCTGTAGACGTCGAGCAGCGTCGGCAGCGCGGGGAGAAGACACGCGGCTGCGACCATCAGCGCGGTCAGGCGCCGCACACGCCCCGGCAGCACGGCTGCGACGACGAGCAGCGAGACGAGCGCCGCCAGCACCGCCCCGCGCGACTGGCCGAGCACGACCAGCGACGCAAAGAGCGTCGCGGCGCCGAGCGCCGAGCCCGCGACGGCTGAGCGTCGCGACTCGGCCAGCGCCAGACACGGCCACAGCGCCAGCACGAAGAAGCTCGCCTGACCGTTGATGTATTCGAGCGGTTCATGCAGACGGCCGTCCAGAAACAGCGACGGGTCGCCGCGCAGAAGGCCCACCACCACCCATGCGCCGACGGCCAGCGCCCCGGCCACCACCGCGCCGAAGAGCCATTCGGCGCGACGATCGTCGAGAACCAGCACCACGAGCAGCCCAAGGGCTGCCGCGTACAGCAGCATCCGGTTGCCCTCGACGAACGCCCCCTCGATCGAGTCGGTCCACAAGGCCGACGCCAGCCCCCACAACGCGAGCGCGGCGATGCCGGCCAGCGAGACGACGGTCAGGCGAGGTAGCCGCACCGGGCGGGCGATCAGGCAGGCCGTGAGCACGACCAGCAGGCCGAGCGCCGCAGGCACCCATATCGACGAGTCGTAGTAGCCCGACCAGAACGGGCTCAGCCCGAGCGCGATGCCGAAGGGCACCAGCACAAAGAGCCCGTACATCCGTGCTCGGGTGCTAGGAAGTTGCAGCTTTCGACGCGTGCCGTCGGATGCGGCGGGTGAGGCCGCCGCGGGCGCCACCGGAGACGCGAACCTTGCCGAGCTGTCGAGCACGACGATCACGGTAGCCATCAGCACGAGGTAGAGCAGCACCGCCGGCACAAGCAGCGCCGAGCCGCCGGTGACCGCGACGAGCGCCAGGGCCGCCAGCACCGCCTGTGCGCTTCCCAGCGCCGCGGCCACGCCGTGCGCGGTCCGCACCCGCTCGCGCGTGCGATGCGTCAGATGATCGCGGCCGCCCGTCAGGATCGAGATCCCGCGGCGCCTGCGGGACACGACCACGAGGCAGGTGTCCAGCGCCGGGACGCCGACGAGCAGCAACCCCATCACGAGCGCCTGCCATTGCGCGGCGGCGGAGGAGGCGCCGATCATGACGAGCGCCGCGACCGCGAAGCCGATCGGCATGCTGCCGCCGTCACCGAGGAAGATCCGCGCCGAGGGGCGCGAGAGGTTGTGCGGCAGGAAGCCCAGGCACGCGCCGCACAGCGCTGCCGCCGTGACCGCCAGCCAGACGTCGGACTGCACCGCGCCCAGCACCGCGATCGCGCCGGAGACGACGAGCGCCATCGTGCTCGACGCGCCGTCCATGTTGTCGAACAGGTTGAACGCGTTGACGACCGCGACGACCCAGACGACAGTGGCGATCAGATCGGGGATGCCGCCCAGCCCGAGGGACCAGCCGAGCCCCACCGCCCACAATATCGCCGCCAGTGCGACCTCGACGGCTACCCGCTGCAACGGGGCCACGTCGCGGCGGTCGTCGATCGTGCCGACGGCCCACAGCACGAGCACGCCCCCCAGGACCGGCAGCGTCTGGCTCGGCTCGCGGGTCAGCAGCAGCACGACGACGGCGAAGCCGGCCACGACCGCGGCCCCACCCAAATACGGCGTCGGATGGGCGTGTCCCCTGTAGCCGCGCGGCTTGTCGTAGAAGTCGAGCCGCGCCGCGACCCGGATCGCCAGCGGCGTCGTGGCATAGACCATCGCGGTGGACAGTGCAAGGCCGATGAGCAGCCGGAGCTCTAACGGCATATCAACGATCACGCAGGCGCAATCTGGAAGAGGAGCGTGGGTGAAATGCCGACGACGTCACAGCTATGCAGCGGGAGAGCGCAGCTGCGGATAGCGGGCAGCAAACGGTGCGGGACTGTTCGCGGCCACGCTACAGCTTGAGGCTGCACGCTGCATCGGCACAGCTGCGTCGAACCTTCAGGCTGATCGCAACTTCAGCGTGAGTAGTGTTCTGGAGCGAGTTATGCCGACGCTCTTTGAAACCCGTGTTCGGACCCCTGCTGGGGGAACGAGTGCACAGCAGCGAAGTCGCGCTTGGCGGCGCCTAATCGTCCCCCTTTGCTGTTTGCTCCTGTTTACCGCTATAGCCCCCAGTGCACACGCGGCTCCCCTCGAGAAGGGCTTCTGGGGCCCGGCGGCAGTCGACGGCAAATCGCAGTTTCCGATCTACAAGCGCCTGGGTGTCACCCTCTACCAGACGTCGCTGTCGTGGGCGAACGTGGCGCCGACGCGCCCCGCGAATCCACGCGATCCCGGTGATGCCGCCTACCAGTGGCCGGCCGAGCTCGACGATGTGATCGCAGAGGCACGGCGGCACGACATGAGGGTCCTGATCCTGCTCGCCGGATCCCCGCCGTGGGCCAACGGCGGCAAGTCCGCGGAGTGGGCGCCCAACCGTCCCGGCGACTTCGCCGACTTCGTGCGCGCGGCTTCCAGGCGCTACCCCGGCGTGCGCCACTGGATGATCTGGGGCGAGCCCTCGCGGTCGAACAACTTCAAGCCGCTCGTCGAGCAGCCCCTCGGCACGAAGATCACCAGCGCTCAGCGGCGCGCGCCCCGGCGTTACGCGCGCCTGCTGGACGCCGCCTACGGGCAGCTCAAGGCGCAGCGTCGCTCGAACCTCGTCATCGGCGGCAACACCTACGTCACCGGCGAAGTCCGCCCGATCGACTGGGTCAAGAGCATGAGGCTGCCCAACGGGAAGCGGCCGCGGATGGACCTCTACGGGCACAACCCCTTCTCGTTCCGAAATCCCGACCTGCGCAACCCGCCGTCCACGCAGGGTCTCGTCGACTTCTCCGACCTCGGCCGCTTCGACAAGCTGATCCACCGCTACCTCGGGCGGCCGCGCGGCAAGCGGATCCGGCTGTTCCTGTCGGAGTTCACGATCCCGACCGGCCCGGACCGGGAGTTCAACTTCTGGGTCTCCGAGAAGACGCAGGCGAAGTGGATCAAGAACGCCTTCAGGGTCGCGCGGAAGGTCGACGCCGGCGGGCTCGGCTGGATCCATCTCTACGACGAGGCCCCGATCGCCGGCCACACCGTCGTGCGCGGCGGCCTGCTCACGCACGACGGCAAGAAGAAGCCCGGCTTCTACGCCTTCATGCGCGGTGGCCTCACGCCCGCCCAGCGCGCACGAGAGCGAAAGCAGCTCGCGCGGGCGGCCGCCAAGCGCTAGAGCAGCGCCCTCCGCGCCGCAGGTGCTGACGATCATCGACGTGCCACGGCACGTCACCGTGTCAAGTCCGCGCCGACGCCGCCCGTACCTCGACATGCTCGGCCGGCCGGCGGCGCGGGTTCTCGATCCCGGCGAAGGCGATCAGCCCGCCGGCGATCATCAGCCCGCCGGCGACGAGCATCCCGGTGCCGAAGGCCTCGACGTTGGCCGCGCGCACCTGCGCGCGGACTGTCGCCGGAGCCGCGCGGCGCGGCACCGACAGCGGGCGGCTCAGGGCCTCCTGCCGGTACGCCCTCGCGTCCGGACCCAGCGCCCGCTCGGGAAGTCGCGTATCGATGCGGGAGGCGAACTGCGCCGACACGACGGCCCCCAGGGCCGCTATCGCCAGCAGCCCCGCGACCCGCGCGACCGCGTTGTTGACGCCCGAGGCGATGCCTGCATGGTGGCGGTCGGCCGCCTCCAGGACCGTCGCCGTCAGCGGGGCGACGGTCATCGCCATGCCGAGGCCGAAGAGCAGCACGGCCGGCAGCACCTGGCTGAGGTAGTCGGCGCGCTCGTCCAGGCGGGCGAAGGCCAGCAGTCCGGCGCCGGCGACCAGCGGACCGGCGCCCATCACCAGCCGCGGCCCGATCTGCGCCGACAGCGCGCCGAAGCGCCTCGACAGGGCGATCATCAGCAGCGTCACCGGTGTCAGCGCGAGACCTGCCTGTAGCGCGCTGTAGCCCGCCATCTGCTGCAGGAAGATCACGACGAAGAACGTCGCCGCCCCGAGCCCGGCGTAGACCAGCAGCGTCACGATGTTGCCGACGGCGAAGTTGCGCGAGCGGAAGACGGCGAGCGGCAGCATCGGATCCGGCACGCGGCGCTCGTAGGCGACAAACGCCGCCAGCGCGCCGATCCCGCCGAGCAGCGGCACCCAGGTCTGCGGATCGGACCAGCCGAGCAGCGGCTGCTGGATGAGCGCGTAGACCGGCCCGCCGAACCCGAGGGCGCAGAGCAGCGCGCCGGGGAGGTCGATGCGGCGATCGCCGTCGCCGGGACAGTCGGGAACCGCACGGGCGATCAGCGCCAGGCAGACGAGCACGATCGGCACGTTCAACGCGAAGATCACCCGCCACGACAGCATGTCGACCAGAAAGCCACCCACCGGCGGCCCGACGACGATCGCCGCGCTCGTGCCGGCCGTCCACGAGCCGATCGCCGCTGCGC
>DASYVZ010000501.1:0-2543 GCA_035936515.1 Solirubrobacteraceae bacterium
CTACAAGCCGGCGATAGCGGCCCCGCGCGCGCTGGACGAGGCCGCGCAGCGGCGCCTGTTGCGCGCCGCCGACACGCGCCCGCTCGCTCCCGCGCCCTAGTGGTGCTGATGCTGTTCACCGCGCTGCGGATCTCCGAGGCCGTCGCGCTGGACGTCGAGACCTCCGGATCTTGACGCGCAAGGGCGTGCTCGTGGTAATCGGCAAGGTCGAGATCCAGCGCGAGGTCCCGCTCAACGCGCTCGTGCGCCAGGTCCTCGACGAGTGGCTCGAGCAGCGCAAGGATGCCGCGGCCACGGGCGAGCGGGCATTGTTCGTAAGCCGGACCGGCGGCCGGCTGTCCGCGCGCTCGACCGCGACGTGCGGCTCGTCGCCGCCGCCGCGGGGCTCGAGCTGTCGGCGCACACGCTGCGCCACACGTGTCTGACCGGGCTGGTGCGCCGCGGCGACGACTTGGTGATGATCGCCGAGCTCGCCCGCCATCAGAAGCTGAGACGGCGCGCCGGTACACGTTGCCGTCGGCCGCGGATCGTCAGCGCGCCGTCGAGGATCTGCAGATGGACGACCGGCCCGTCACCGTAGTCCCACTGCATCCACAAGCCCGGCTCGACGACCCACCGCCTCGTACGGCGCCGGTGCTCGTCGCGCCACCGTCGCTTCGCCTCAGCGACCGCGCGGCGCGTCGTGCGCTCCGAAGCCATGTAGCCCATCGCCACCAGTCGCTGATGCGCCGCATCCGCCCGGATCTTCCCGCGCGACCGGTCCACCCACTCCTCGATCTTCTCCGCGAACGCGTCGATGCGCGGCCGCGGCCGCGGCCGCGCCGGCACAAGCAGCCCGCCGCCGGCCTCATCACGAGCGCGCACCCAGTGCGCGACCGTCTTGTGATCACAGCCCGCCAGCTCCGCAGCGCCACGCAGCGTGCCGGTCAAATCAAACGCTTCCAGGATCTCCATCACTTCCTCCGAACTCTTCAAGCCGGGACCCTCCCGCACGCGCGTCAATGACAGGACGTAAGTACGTCTGAGCGGTAGCTCCAGCGGCCGTCGCTGTCAAGCACCGGTCGCGGCAGCGGCGACCGGCTAGGGCGCCACGGCCGCGACCGGCCACGGCTGCGACCATCACCTGCTCCGCCGGTCCTGGCCGCGTGGACCTCGAAGATCGTCAGGCCGAGACTTCGTTGTGGACCTCGAAGGCGATCTCCTGCGGCGGCCCCGTGAAGCCGCCGTCGATGCCGGCCTGCATCTGGGGCATCAGGATGCTCTCGCGAAACTGCTCGCAGCTTTCCCTGGATTCATGGATCGCCACGACGATCCAGCCGTCGGCCGACGGTCCGGCGACGCGAATCACCTGACCCTCGGGCAGACTGCCGTCGCTCGGACGCACGGATGCGATGGATGCTTCGTACTGCTCCCTGGTGCCACCGGCGAACTGATGCACGATGCCATAGGCCATCGGGCTGCTCCTTCACGTTAGGCGAGACAGTCATCACTCGCGCTCCTACAGCGCAGCGCGACCATCCACCGACCGCGCGATGTGGATGTTGCGGCGCCTCGGTTGCCTTCGCGGCTCGTCGCCCACCTCGCTCGCGCTTCTGCGTTCCATGCGACTGCACAGACCGGATCGGCATGCCCCCTCCTCCTCACGGACTTCTCCTTTCGCCTGGTTGCGGTAGTCGCCCTCGGCGTTCGGGCCAGGTCCGCAAGCCGGTCCTTCAGCGGAGCGCGAGAATGGGCCAGCGACGGCCCGGCCGACGCAACCGCCTATCCCGCAGACGAACCTCAACCGGGACTACCGCAAACGAGATCCGTCGGCGCGCGTTAGGTTGGCGCTGTCGAAGGTCAACCTCATCTCCAAGGTCGTAATGGGCGTCCGACGCGGCGGGCGCCGCGGAAGGTTCCGACCCTCGACGCCCAGCCCCGCCGTTCGGTGGCGGTACGGAAGCCGAATAGGTAGCGGCGCGGGCCGCCCGATGCCTCGGGAGACGCCCGCTGCTCACCGGCCCCTCAGGTCGGCTGGCGCGACCATTTGAGCTCAATCTCGAGCTCGATCTCGTCGTTTTCGACCTCCATCTCGATCTCCATCTCGAGCTCGTTGGGCACCTCGGCCTTGAGCTCCCATCCGTCGCGCTCGATTTTGAGCTCACCGTCGCCGGCCAGCGAGTCTGCCAGCTCGCGCAGCAGGGCGGCGGCTTCCGTGCGGTTTACCTTCTGCTCCCACTCGAACTCGATCATGATCTCTCCGTTGCGTTGGATACCCACGCCGCCGTACCACCGCTCGCGGCGAGCGAAACCGCGGCGCGCGATGTGCCCGGGCGTGGCGTAGCTCGAAGGTGCGCGCGGCGGAGGAGCATGGCCGGTCCCTCACTCGGCATCGCCCGCTTCCGACGCGCGGGCGCGCCTGTAGCGCTCGTAGATCACGCTCGAGCCGAACGTCCTGGTCTCGACCAGGTCTAACCGAACGTCTTCGGTGAGCGGCGGCAGGAAGGGCGTGCCGCCACCGACGACGATCGGATTGCGGAACATGCGCAGCTCGTCGACGAGGC
>DASYVZ010000502.1:0-2231 GCA_035936515.1 Solirubrobacteraceae bacterium
GCGAGCGCGCCCGCCGCTACTCGTGGGACGCTGTCACCGAAGAGTACGAGCAGCTGCTCGTCAGCGTGCGGGAGATGGGCGGCCCGGGCGGCCTCCCAGCTGAGCTCGTCGACGGCGCGGGTGCGGCCGGCGGCGGGCCGCTCGCTGTCAGCGGACCGCGGTGACCTTCGCGGCGCGGCTCGTGAGCGTGCGCGAGCCGTGGCGCCAGGCGATCCGCAGCGAGCCGCTGCTGCGCACGACGACGCGCGTCTCGAAGTAGTGGCGCGGCCCGCCGACGATGACCGTCCTGCGCGTATGCCAGCGCTTGCCGCCGCGCGGGCGGAACTGGATCCGCGCGCGCACCCGGCTCTTCGCGTCCGCCGGGCGCAGCATCCCGAAGATGCCCGCCGAGCGTCCGCGCCTGACGCGCTGCTGCTTGACGAAGATCGGCGTCATGTAGGCCTTGTAGGACGGCTTGCGCTTGCCCGAGAGCAGCTTCAGGCCGCTCTGGAACGTGCGCCAGGCGAGGCCGGGGTTCTTCTCGGCGTCGACCCCCGCGACCGGCCCGTCGTCGACGAGCAGGAACTGGTTGACCGCGCGCACGTTGGGGTTCTTGTAGGCGATGTACTCCGCCTCGTTGATCCACGCCGCCTGCTTGTTGAAGGAGACGCGCGTGATCGGGTCGGGGGCGGTCTGGTAGCCGTACTCGGTGAGGTACAGCGGCACCCCGCGGTTGGTCTGCATCTTCTGGCGGTAGCGGCGGTAGATGCGCTTCAGCTCGCTGCTCAGCGCGCGCAGGTCGGCCATCGACACCCAGTCGGCCGAGCGCGAGCGGCGGCTCGGGGGCGATAGCAGCGCGTACGGATGATGCGCGTAGCCCGCGGCCCCAAACAGCGCCGGGTTCTGCGCGACGAACGTCGAGACGTCGCCCGGGCAGTCGCGCAGCGACGCCTGCGGCCCCTTGAGGACGTTGAGGTTGTCGTCGACGCAGTACAGGCGGCGGATGAACTTCAGCGCGTCGATCGACTGCGTGAGGTCCTTCTTGTTGCCCTGCCCCTGCGGCGCGGTCTCGCCGACGAGGATCGTGTCCGAGCCGTGGCCGGTGTCGGCGAGTCCCTGCCACGCGTTGGCCACGAGCTTGCGGTAGATCGCCGGCGATGCGTCGATCTGGCCCTTGCTGCCCGGGCGCGGGTCGGGGCTCCACTGCGGCGTCAGCCAGCCGGCCTGGTTGGGCTCGTTCCAGATCGACCAGTAGTCGACCCGCGGCAGCCCGCCGTAGGAGCCGCTGTAGCGCGTCCCGACGGCCCGCACGAAGTTGCCGAACTCCTCGGGGTTGGGGTTGAACGTCTCCTGAATGTCGGCGCGGGGCGACTCGGTCGTGGCCCAGCGCGGGACGGGCGACGTGAAGTTCAGGTTCACGGAGATGCCGCGCGCGTGCGCGCCCTGGATGAGGCGGTCGTACTGCGCCCAGACCTTCGCCTGGTACTGGCCGGGATCCGCCGCGTCGAAGTCCGGCTTCTGCACCTGGTCGTTGGCGGGCGCGAGCACGCGCCAGAACACCGAGACCCGGATGCGGTCGACGCCGAAGCCCTGCAGCGTGTTCAGCGTCGAAATCTGCTGCTCGGGCGTGCCGTAGACGAGGAGCGGGTCGTCCTGGAAGGTCGACTCCTGCGTCTTGGACGCAAGCGCGAACGGGGGGAAGGCCGCCAGCACGAGGATGGCGGCGAAGAGTGTGCGAAGGGATGTCACGGTGCTGTGGTCTTGCGCTGTGCTGCAAGGAACACAGCGACCGCATCAGAAGATCGGGGATCGAGATACAGCGCCGGGCGGATCGCCCGCATGGCGATCTCCGGCCGCTGGAGCGTATTCAACTCGAATTCGGCAAGTCGCAGCCACGGATCGGGATTGTCTGGTTGTAGGCGCACCGCTTCCCCCAACGCGCGGCGGGCCGCAGTGTTGCGGCGGGTCGCCGTTTCGATCGTCGCCAGCGTGAAGAGGGGGTCGAGCGAGAGGGGGTTGACGTCGCGCGCGCGCTCGGCCTGCGCGCGTGCCGCATCGGCGTCGCCGCGGGCCAGCGAGTCCAGCGCATCCTGGGTCAGCGTGTCGCTTCGCATCGGCTGCCAGATCGCCCAGGCCGCGACCAGCACGAGCAGCAGCGTGGCGCCCGCCCCGACCGCCCGGATGCGATCGCGCGCGCCGCCGCGCAGGCGCTCGAGCAGCGATGCCCCCGTACCCGGGCCGATCCCCGGACC
>DASYVZ010000503.1:0-5291 GCA_035936515.1 Solirubrobacteraceae bacterium
TACAGGCGCAGCAGGCTCTCGCGCTCGCGGCTCATGCCCTGCGGCAGGGTGAGCACGAGGTCGTAGCCCTTCGCCGCGCAGACGAACGCGAGCGCGATGCCGGTGTTGCCGGAGGTCGCCTCGACGATCGTCGTGCGCCCCGGCTCGATCAGCCCGTCGGCCTCTGCCGCCTCGATCATCGCAACGCCGATACGATCCTTGACGCTGCCGCCGGGATTGAACGACTCGAGCTTGCCGAACAGCCGGACGCGGGGCGGCGCCATGCGGGTGAGCTCGAGCATCGGGGTGCGTCCGACATAGTCGGCAATGCTGACCGGGATTGCTGCCATGCCCCCACGGTACCCGCGACGGAGCAGCGGGGCGGACGATGACATCATCGAGGTGACGGTTCGGCCACGCGAGGGTAGCCCGATGAGATGCCCATGGCCTCGCAGCAGGCGGCGCTGGACGTCAGGTATCCCGCGATCGCGTCGCAGGTCCCGGCGATCCGGCGCGACGTCGGCGACGTGGCACGCGACCTCGGCGCCGACGACGAGGTGCTGCTGCAGATCAACCTCGCAGTGAGCGAGGCCGTGACGAACGCCGTCCAGCACGCCTATCGCGACCGCCCGGCCGGCGACTCCGGACACGTTCGGGTCGTCGTGCGCGGCGGCGACGACTGCCTCGTCGTCCACGTCCACGACGACGGGATGGGCCTGACGCCCCGCTCCGACAGTCCCGGCCTCGGGCTCGGCCTCTGCGTCATGGCGCACGCGACGACTCACTTCGAGGTCCGCAAGGGCGTTGCCGGCGGCACCGAGGTCGTGCTGCACTTCCAGCTTTGACGGCGCGCGGGCGTGTCGCCGCGGTGGGCGCCGCCTATCGCTCGTTCGGCGGGGTCGGAAGATCAGGGCTGGTCGATCTCGAGCTGCTTGCAGATCGCGCGCACGACAGCGGCTGCCGCCTTGCCCGATCTCGCGACAGTCTTGATTGCGCAGATGGCGCAAAGTCGCGTAGCTTCGCTCAGGCAGAGCGAAGCGTCAGGAGCTCGTCGTCGCTGGACGACGAGCTTCCCGCGAGCTGCTCATCGGGCGTCAGCACGGTTTGGAGCGCGTCGATGACGTTCGCCCGCGAGGCAGCAACCGCGAGCGCTTCCGCGCCAACGACACGACGTCTTGACACGCCGGAAATCGGTGGGGGTACGGTCGCGCAACAGGTGCAGGCCCAACGCCGAAGGGAGAACCCATGAGGAGACGTCTTGCCGTTGTTACATCCTCGCCGCAATCGGTCGCCGCGAGTGCGACACCGGCGGCGGCGGGACACGCGTGCGGAGCTAAGAACATGTCACATGGGGGCGCGGGAATGGCAAACGCGATGTCCCACGTCGCGGCGAACGGAGCGAATGGAAACGCGGGCATGGCCCGCGCGATCGCCAACGCCCCCTGCTAGTGCTCTGAGACGCGGCATCCGTCTACGGCAGGTCTGCCGTTGATTGCAAAACCGGGCCGGGCTTCTGCTCGTCCCGGGTTCCGCTTACTGCCCGGCGTGGCACTCGTGGCACAGTGATGGCAGGTTGCTCGGCTGATCGGTCCCGCCGTCGACTAAGCGCTTTGCGGCTCGCCAGCCTTATCGAGGTAGGCGTGGAGCCGCGTTGCGGCTTCGGCTTCGGCTTCGCTGCCGGGCATCAGCCGGCAGCGTCGCCCGATGTCACCGCAGAGCACACGGATGAGCCCGAGTCGTGACTGCGCCGGGCGGTAGCGCCGAGAGGGCTGCTGCCTTTGCCTCGTAGCCGGTCTCCACAGCGGCGCGAGGATCAGTCGCTGTGCCGCTCGGCGTACAGCGCCGCATCCGCTCGAGGACGAGGTCGGCGGGCGAGTCGTCCGCTGTGAGCTGGGCGAGGCCGACGTTGCTCCTGGCCTACTTGCTGAATCGTCAGCGCAGCTCCCCAGGCAGCAGCGAGAAGAGTACGGAATCCCGCCGCTGCCCATCCGGATGGCGCAGGTGCGATCGCTTGACGCCTTCGCGTTGGAAGCCGACCTTCACTGCGACGCGCTGGGACGCCACGTTGGCGCTGTCGGTAATCAGCTCAAGCCGCTCGAGATGCAGTTCGTCGAGCGCATAGCGGCAGACCCGTCGGAGGGCCCGCGTGGTGATGCCCCGACCCCGGGCCTCGGGAGCACACCAATAGCCGATGTGGGCGGTCTCGTGCTTGGCTGGCCGCAGCCCGATCGACCCGACGACCGTCCCGTGCTCGCAGACGGCGAACTGGTACCGGCCGAGGCCGAGCGCTCCTGACACGAAAGCGCGGGCATCGTCCTCCGTGTATGGCCGGGGCAGGTCCGGCAGCCAGCGCTGCATCTCGCGGTCTTGGCATGCCAGATAGACCGTTGCCGCGTCGTCCTCCCGCCACGCCCGCAGGAGGATTGGGTCGTCGTAAAGCTCGATCCCATGCGGGCTCGTGTCCATGTCTCACAGGATGCCGCTTTCGCCTGAGGCTGTCGCATAAGTCGATCTGCGACGGGTTGCGTCAGCACGCCGTGGGACGGCAGCTTCCGGTGCCGGTCTTTGGGGCCGTGGAGTGGGCCGAGGCCCGGCAAAGCGGCATCTTGCGGCCGACTTCTCCCACTGTTGCGGGAGCAACCACTTCTGGCGGACTTATGCGACAGCCTCGCCTTAAGGCAGCAGCCGGCGTATTCGCGCGGCGCGTACCGGACTGTCAGCGAACGTCCGCAGACAGAACGCTGGAGGCCCGCATTCCCGCCGGTCGCGGGCGGTGCGCGCCAGTTGCACGCGAGTCCACCCCTGGTTCGCAGCGCTCTGCTGCCCCCGCGCGGTAGAAGCCCCTGCTAATCGGGCTTTTCGCCCGTGGCCGCCAGGGCACCTTTAGATGTGGTACATCGCGACCCCCGCCGCGCGCGCCTCGCGCTCGATCACGTCGGCGATCGTGCTGCCGCCGAGGACCTCGCGAGCGGCGGCAGCCGCGTCGCCGAAGATCCCCTGCGCGTCGCGGCCGAGCGGGCCCTCGAGCAGCTCGACGATCTCCAGGACGGTGATGTCACTGGGGGCGCGGGCGAAGCTGTAGCCGCCCTTGACGCCGCGCTGGGACTTCAGGACGCCGGCCCGGCGCAGCGTCGCGAAGAGCTGCTCGAGGAACTGGACGGGGATGTCGCGGCGGCGCGCGAGCTCGCCGATCGGCACCGGCCCGGCGCCGCCGGCGCGGCCGAGCTCGGCGAGGGCCTGCAGGGCGTAGGGCGATTTCGTCGTGATGGAGATCATCGGCGCCTCACTACGCTCAGCCTATGGGACCGGTCAGCCGTTATGGCCCACCGCTCGCGGTGATGGCGTTGATCTTCGCGCTCTCGGCGACGCCGGATCTGAGCTCGGGACTCGGCACGTGGGACGTCGTGCTGCGCAAGATCGCCCACGTGGCGATCTTCGCGGTGCTGTGGCTGGCGCTCGCACGGGCGGCCGATTGGCGCCGTCCGCTCGTCGCCACCGTGATCGCCGTCCTCTACGCCGCCAGCGACGAGATCCACCAGTCCTTCGTCGCCGGACGCGATGGCTCGCCGCTCGACGTCGCGATCGACTGCGTAGGGATCGGGCTCGCTGCGCTGGCCTGGCTGCTCACCGCGCGCAGGCGCGGGCGCGCGGGGCCGCCGTGGCCGTTGCGGGCTACAGCCAGCCGCGCTCGGTAGCGATCAGCACCGCCTGCGCGCGATCGACGGCACCCAGCTTGCCGTAGATGTTGTGCAGGTGGGTGCGCACCGTCGAGGTCGACAGCTGCAGCTCGGCGGCGATCTGCTTGTAGACCTTGCCCTCGGCGAGGCGCTTGAGGACCTCCACCTCGCGCCCGGACAGCGGACAGGGATCGATCTGGCGGGGCCGCCCGCTGGTCGGGTAGGGCAGGTCGTACATGACGGCGCGCAGCTCCGTCGGCCCCAGGCCGATCGAGCGCGCGACCTTCAGCAGCGAGTTCGGCGAGACCTGGCCGCCCTGGGCGTAGTGGGCGAGCATGTCGGCGAGGCGTACGAAGGCCGCTTCGCCCGCCGCGTCCTCGGAGTGATGGCGCTCGATGGCCGACGCGACGACGCTCGGCAGCCCCCAGCGGCGGGCGAGGACGCCGCCGACGAGCGCGTGGTCGACACCGAGGTCGCGGCGCTCGCGGTGGATGCGCTCCTCCGGCGTGCGGGCATCGCCATGGACCTGGCTGGGATAGCCGGGGTAGGCGTGCATGAGAACGAGCTTGCCGATGTCGTGCAGCAGCGCCGTGACCATGAGGCGGTCGCGGTGCTCGTAGCCGGCCTCGCTGGCGAGCCGATCGGCGGCACGCTGTGTGGCGACACCGTGCAGGCGAAAGCGCTCCGGTGCGCTTTCCCACACCGACGAGCGCTCGAAGAAGTCGAATGTGCGAGCGCGAGTGGCGAGCGACTGAACGGATTCCGGCGACAGGATCTCGACCGCCTGGACGACGGACTCGATGCGGCCGCGGCGGCGGTCGTCGAGCTGGTTGGCCATCCGCAGGACCGCGACGACGAGGGCGATGTCGGACTCGACCGTGGCGACGATGTCAGCGGGTGAGATGTGATCGGCGCTGACGAGGCGCAGCAGCCGGTTGCGCGACTCGGCCAGAGCCGGGAATGCCTCGAGCGCCTCGAACGCAGCGGTCAGACGGCGGCCGTGGCCCTCGTTGTGATGGCGCTGGACGGGCGCGCTGCTGGACGCGGTGGTGCGTGCGGGCGTGGAGAGCATGGTGGGCGCTCCCTGCTTTCGGATCGGGATCGTCGGGACACACCCGGTATCGGCAGCTATAGACAAATGGTTTAGGCCCAACTCCTCATCTGGCATCCTCCAGCGCGGCGTCTATGCGCGCGAGCGCCTCGTCTCGCCCGAGAACGCTGAGCGTCTCGAAGATTCCGGGCGACACGGCGGTGCCCGCCAGCGCGACGCGGATCGGCTGAAAGACCTGCTTGGGCTGGCTTTCGCGGGCGGCGACCACGCCCTCCAGGGCGGACTGCGTGGACTCCGGCGTGAACGCGTCGAGCTGCGCGAGCGCCGCGCGGGCGTCGGCGAGCGCCGCGCGCCCGTCGTCGTCGAGCCACTTGGCGCGCGCCTTCTCGTCGTCGGTGGCCGCGCCATCGAAGATGAAGGCGGCCAGCGGCCAGAAGTCGGCCAGCGTCTGCATCTTCTCGCGCGAGATCTCGACGGCGTCCCGTAGCCCGCTGCGGCCGGTGTACGCCTCCAGGCGCGCGGTCAGGTCGTCGACGGACAGCGCGCGCAGGTAGCGGCCGTTGATCCAGCGCAGCTTGCGCTCG
>DASYVZ010000504.1:0-10554 GCA_035936515.1 Solirubrobacteraceae bacterium
ACGACGTCGTCGCTTCGGACTTCACCGTGATTCGGCCGTCGCTGGAGGACGCCGTCGTGTCGCTGATGAACGGGAGCCGGCGATGAGCGCGCTCGCGGCGCTGGCCGCAGTCGAGGCACGCCTGCTCGTGCGCGACTGGACCGTCGTCGTCTTCGCCTTCGTGTTTCCACCGCTCGTCATGGTGATTCTCGCGGGCGTCTTCGGAAGTCAGCCCGACGAGACGTACGGCATGCAGCGGCCCGACGAGTACTACGTTGCCGCCTACCTCGGCGTGCCGGTGATCGCGCTCGCACTCATCGGGCTGCCGGTCGCGCTCGCCTCCTACCGCGAGCGCAACGTGCTGCGCCGGTTCGAGGCGTTGGGCGTTTCGACGGCGAAGCTCGTCGCCGCTCAAGCGGCCGTCACCTGCGCGCTCGTGATCCTCGGCGCCGGGGTCGTGCTCGCCGTCGGCGCAGCGACCTACGGCATCCCCGACATCACGCACCCGTGGCGCACGCTGCTCGGTTTCGCGGCCGGCACGCTGACGCTCGTGCTGCTCGGCGTCGCGATCGGCCTTGCCGTCGCGACGGCACGCGCAGCGCAAGCAGTCGGGCTGCTCGCCTTCTTTCCGCTCTGGATGCTCGGCGGCGGGGGCCCACCGCAGAGCGTCATGACCGACACGATGCAGGCCGTCGCCGACGCGCTGCCGCCGGTCGTACCGGCGATCCGCGACCCCTGGCTCGGCGTCTCGGGCCTCGAGTCACACCTGATCGTCCTCTCCGCCTGGGCGATCGCCGCGCTGCTCGCCACAGCGTGGCTCACCCGCCGCCCCGCCACGTGATCGCGTCGTGATGATCCGCATCGATCGCCGCGACGAGACTGCAGCGCAACCGCGGGATAGCCCGGCGTGGTGGTCCGTCAGTCAGGAGGTCTCGGCCACCGGCCGTTGAGCGGCGATCGCATCCATCGTGGGTTGCGGCCTTGGCGGATGATGCGCACGATCGCCGCGGAGACATGGAGGTGGCGCCACCCGGTGACACGAAGGCGACGTTTCCGCTGACACGAAGGCGGCATTCGACAAGCTGGATCGTGCCCGGCCGCGACCTCAGAATGAGCGCGCGATCACATCTTATGTGAACTGGTGCGTTCAGGAGAGCTGCTTTGGAGGCTAGCAACTCTCTCTCGTGCAACGAGACGCCTGTGATCGGACCTACGCGTCCGTCTACGGCGCGTTCGCCGCGTTCGTGGCGAAGCTCAGTATCGAAATCCGTCGTGTTCCCGCCGTCGACGGCCCATCGGGGGACGTCGTGACCAGCACCGCGGACGGGTGGTCGTTCGACCGCATCTGGGAGCGCTACGTCGAACCGCTGACTGGCCGTGAGTTGATCCGGTCGCAAGACCATGCAGATCCTAGAGTCGACGGCAGTGGCGTACGCCGAGTGACCACCGGCGGGACGACGCAGCGCATCGCCATCGGAACCTTCCGCTGGGTCATCGATCAGGAGATTGTCCGAGATCTCGTAAAACTTTGAGTGGTGGTCCTCCCGCCCCGTTCGCTGCCGTTGGCAGCGTTGTGGGCGAGTGAAGTCCATCCGAGACTGGGGAACCGCCGTGAAGAAGGTATCCGTGCCGAAGGTCGTCACGACCCTGAGGCATCGGAAAGTCCGCTCCCACCGCAAGTTCAGGAGGCGCTCGGTGAGCTGTCGGGGCGGCGAAGGAGGGCCTACTCGCGTTGAGCGTCGTCGTCGGGCTGGGCGTCGTGCACGAGCTGATGCAGCTTGAGGTCGATGAGGTTGTCGCCCGAAGGGCAAGCACAACCGTGACGGACCGCCAAGCGGCACGGCCACGAGGACGTCTGCGTCGACGGGCCGCGCGTGTCGGCGTCCGGCTGCAGCGCACCGGTGGGCCGAACGTTGCGACGTTCTTGCCCGCTCGCGCAGCGTGAGTCGGGGCCGGCCATAGCACCGCGCCGGATCACCCGCGGCCGCGAGCCCACTCGACGGCGCGCGCTTGGAGGCCAGTGATGTAATCCTCCTTGCCCTCGATGTAGGCGAGCCGGTCGTGCGGAGTCCGTGCTGCGATCTGTCGCTTGAGAGCCGCGTACGTGGCCGCCTCGTCGTCATGGCTGCGCAGGAAGTCGCGAACGGCCAGGTGGCGAAATTCGTGCTCGCTGCCGACCTCGCAGACGTGCAGGTGATGCGTGCGCGGTCGCCGCGGCGGTTTTGCGAAGAAGTGGAAGTCCGGCGACTCGGGCGCCGGGGCGAACAGATAGCCCAGCCGCTCCAGCGGCTCGACGTAGTGCGCCCGCGGCTCGATCGCCGCCACCGAGAGCTGAAGATCGAGGATCGGCTTCGCCGCCAGACCCGGCACGGCGGTCGAGCCCACGTGCTCCAAGCGGACCGCGACAGCGCCGAGGACGTCCTTCAGGCGCCGCAGTTCCTCGTCCGCCTCCACTGGCCACGCCGCGTCGTACTCGACGATCCGAATAGCCGGGTCGAAGCGGTCATCAAGAGAGGGATGTCGCTTCAACGCCTCGCCCGCGAACCCGTCCGATGCCTCCTCGGCGCTCATCACGCCGACGGTAGCGGCGGGAGGCGCCCACGGTGCTCCTCCCGAGAGTGTCTCGGCTGGCAGGGCCTGATCAGCCAGCTGCAAGGCGCCGCTCTGGCTCAAATATCCGCGCCTCTCGTGCCCTGCCGCCTATTCGCTTGCACTCGACGCACGGCCCTACCCGCGAATCGCCGGATCGCGCGGTCCGATGCTCGCGCTCAGACTGCTCGTGCTCACACGAAGGGTCGGCGGCGGGCGCACCTCGGACTCGGAGTTAGCGCTGAAGAGCGCCGCCTTGACGTCGTTGGCCTTCGCCGAACGCCGTGCGGATCGGGTCGAGCAGTCCGCTGTACGTCGCCGGGTTGCTCGGCCGGGAGCCACGGATCGGGGGCGGGGCCGACGGACACTCCGTAGTCGGGCGGCTTAGTTAGGCGGCGCGGGCCGCCTGTCGGCCTGCCAGGTCGATCAGTTCGCGGATGATGTCCGCGAGCCGTTTGCGCTGGGCGGGATCGCGGATTTGGCCGGTCTCGTCGAACGCATGGTGCGCGCTGCCAATCGGCATGTCGGTGTCGACGACTCGGGCGCCGATCGTCTTGAGCACTCGCCGCAGGTCCGCTTGGGCCCAGACTGCGCCGAACGGGCCGGTCGAAGCGCCGACGACCGCCGTGGGCTTGCCCTTGAGCGCGTTGTCGGGATAGGGCCGCGAGGCCCCGTCGAGCGCGTTCTTCAGCGCACCGGGGATCGAAGCGTTGTATTCCGGCGTGGCGATGAGGACAGCGTCAGCCGCATCGATGGCTTCCCGCAGTGCCTGAACGCCGGGCGGGGGACGATCGCCGTCGATCTGCTCGGCATAGGCCGGTAGATCATCCAGGCCGTCCCACAGCTCGAGCCGGATAGCACGCGGGACCGCTCGCGCTGCTGCGAGCAAGAGCTTGCGGTTGAACGACCCCGGCCTGAGGCTGCCGGCTATGCCGAGCACTTTCATGGCTAGCGCTGAACGAGCTCGAGGTGCACGTCGAGCGCCACGTCCCACTCTAGGACGTTGCCGCCGTTGGGCAGCTCCGTCTGCCAGTTCATGCCGAAGTCGCGACGGTCGACGGTGGCGTTGAGGTCAAGCCCTGCGCGGGTTGCCCCGTAGGGATCCTGCACCGGCGCTCGGTACGTGCCGGTTGCGCTGATCGGCCGGCTGACTCCGCGGATGGTCAGCTGCCCGGTGAGATTGACCGATCCGTCCTCGCTCAGCGTCATCTCATCGCTGTTGAACGCGATGTGGGGGTGGTTGCGCGCGTCGAAGAAGTCGGCTCCGTAGACGACGTGCTCACGGAACTCGACCGGCTGGCGGATGGCGACGGACTCCACAGCTGCGCGCCCCTGCAGGCGCAGCCCGTCCCGGCCTGCGGTCAGGCGAGCGGTGACGTCCTCGAAGCGGGTCCGGAACGAGCCGACGCCCATGTGGCGCACTTCGGCCTCGAAGGACGAATGTGCCTGGTCTGCTTCGTAGACACCCTCGAAGACCTCCACGGTGGTGGTCATCGCGTAACTCCTTTCGTTGTACGGAACTGGATCCGGAACTACTGTACAAGACGCGGAATAGGTTCCGCAAGTGTTAGGCTCACGGGGTGCGCGGCGCGAGACACACCAGCGACCTGCCCAGGTGCTGCAATGGCGACATGGCGGCTTCTGATGAGCGGTGGGCTAGTGATCCCACGGAGGGCTCATCGCTCTGGGAGCGGCAGAGGTCGGCTGCCAGTCGCAATCGCGAGGCGATCGTGGGAGCCGCCCGGAAGCTGTTTGAGGAGCGCGCCATCGAGGAGGTCGAGGTGCGCGACATCGCGCGGGCTGCCGGCGTCGGCGTGGGCACCGTCTATCGCCGCTTCGGCGACAAGGGGTCGCTCGTCGCCGCTCTGCTCGACGGTCCCGAGCGAGAACTGCAGAACGCCTTACTGGCCGGTCCGCCGCCGCTGGGGCCGGGCGCCCCATCCGCCAAGCGCCTGGGTGCCTTCTTGGTCGCGCTGGCTCAGCTGACGGAGAACACCTCGACCTGCTGTTCGCGTCGGAGGCGTCCTGCCCCGGCGGGCGCTACCGGATCGGCTCCTACGGTGCGTGGCGGCTGCACGTCACCGTCCTGCTGCGAGACATCCAGCCGCGAATCGATCACGAGTGGCATGCCGATCTGCTCCTGGCGCCGCTCGGAGCAGAGCTCTATCGCCATCAGCGCCGCGAGCTCGGCATGCCGGCGCAGCGGATCGTCGACAACCTGGTCGCGACGGTCGACGCGCTGACCGCGAGGGGCGATCGCTAGAGCCCAAGGGATCCGGCTGCTGGAAGAGCTCCTCGACCGCCCGATCAGGCTTCGGGGAAGCGCACGGCCAACGCTGCGCGATCGCATCGACGACAGGCGACCGCGAGCAGCTCGTGAGCTGGGTTGTTGAGCGGCGCCGTCGAGGACGACAGCGGGGGCGTTGCCGCGACCGTGGCCAGCGAGAAGGGCGCGCTCGGGTGTCGCGTGACGCGGCAGCTCGCGCATCGTTTGTCGCTCCTTCAGTGGTGGCTGGATTAGGCGGCGCAGCAGGACAGCTTGCTGACGTCGCGGGTGAATGTCTGGGCGGCGAGGTGGATTGCTTCGCCGATCGTCAGGTAGGGGTTCCAGCTGGCGGCCAGCTGGTTGACGGTGAGGGCGGCGTCGATCGCGTAGACGGCGGCGAGGATCGCGTCGCCGGCGCCGTCGGCGAGCAGGTGCGCGCCGATCAGGCGGCCGCTCTCGCGCTCGGCGACCAGCTTGACCAGCCCGCGGGTGTTGCGGCTGACGATCGCGCGCAAGACGTTCTCGAGGTCGAGCACACGGCACTCGCAGTCGATGCCCTGCTGCTGGGCTTGGGCCTCGGTGAGCCCGGCGGAGGCGATCGTCGGGTTCGTGAAGGTGATTCGCGGCAGCGCGCGATAGTCGATCCGGCGGCCGGTCTGGTCGAAGGCGTTCTCGACCGCGAGTGCGCCGTGCTTGGCGGCGACGTAGACGAACTGCGGGTGGCCGGTCACGTCTCCGGCCGCCCAGATCCGCGGGTTCGTCGTGCTCAGGTCGGCGTCGACGAGCACCTCGCCGGCGGGTCCGACGTCGACGCCGGCGCTCTCCAGGCCGAGCCCGTCGCTGCGGGGCCGTCGCCCAGTCGCGACGAGGAGCTGCTCGGCGTGAAACTCGCGGTCAGGCGCGCGCACCGTCAGGCCGTCGCGCTCGCGGCGGACCTCGGTTGGCATTACACGCTCGATGACGGTGATCGCGTCCGCGCTGAAGGCGTCACGGATCGCTTCGCTGATCTCGGGTTCCTCGCGACGCGCGAGCGCAGAGCGCAGAGCGCACGAGGATCGTAACGTCGGTGCCCAGATGGGCGAACAGCTGCGCCTGCTCCATCGCGACGTAGCCGCCGCCGATGACCAGCAGTGATTGCGGCAGCGCGTCGAGCTCCATCGCCGTCGTCGACGTCAGGTAGCCGCTGTCTGCCAGGCCGGGAATGTCCGGCACGTACGGGTCGGCGCCGGTGGCGATCAGGTAGTGCGCGGCATGCAGGCGCCGGCCATCCACGTCGAGCAGCGGCCCCTCGAGGAACCGCGCGCTGCCCCCGACGATCTCAAAGCCGTACTCGTCAGCGAGGTCGAGGTACTTCTCGCGGCGCAGCCCCTCGACGATCTGCCGCTTGCCGTCGATCAACGCCCCGAAGTCGACGCCGTCCGCTCGCGTCGCGATGCCGGGGAAGCGCCGCTGCCCGGCGCGATGGCGCGCCTCGGCGACGGCCAACAGCGCCTTGGAGGGGATGCAACCGACGTTCACACACGTCCCACCCACGGTGTCGTGCTCGACCATGACCACGCGCAGGTCGCGCTGGCGGGCGGCGATCGCGGCCGCAAACGCTCCGCCGCCGGACCCCACAATCGCCAGGTCGTACTCGTAGGCATCGCGCTCGGCGCCGGCAGCGCCGCGATCGGGCTGACGGATCTCCTCCAGGCGGTAGCGCATGCCCGCCAAAGCGGCGCGCAGCGCCTGCTCGTCGGCGCCGTCCCGCGACACCGTCGCTTGGCCTGCCCGCCAGTCGACCGTCACGTCGCGGGCGCCGGCATGCTGCAGCGCCGCGCTGACGTGCCGCGCGCAGTCAGCGCACGTCCATCCCGCTGATCGTCAGCTCCCAGTTGACGTCTGGCAACTCACGCCATCCTTTCCTCGCGCTCAATCTCCGACGCCCGCCACGACGCGATCGGGCGGCGCGCGCTCGCCTGGCTTGACGTCAGCGAGCTGCTCGTCGCGTTGCTCGAGGGCTGGCAGCCACGGGCGCACGCGCGCCGGCGCCGCCACAGCAGCCAGCCGCCGGCGACCAAGCCCAGCAGTGCGGCTCCCAACGCGACGTCGACGCCCGCGCCCGCGCCCGTGCCGGAGGCGACGAGCAACACCAACAGTGGCCCGCCGCAGCAGGCCATCTTCAAAGCGGCCGGCTTCCACAGCGCCGAAGTCATCGCTTAGCGCCGCTCACATCCCCGCGTATCAGCAGCCCGCCGAGTCGACGCGGTTGCAGGCGGCGACGTGCTCGGCGTTGTCGGCCAGCAGAGCGCGGCCGAGCTCCAGCAACTCGGTCACGCGGTCGTCGGCGATCCGGTACAGGACCGCCGGGTGCTCGCGGCGCGTCACCACGAAGCCGCACCAGCGCAGGCAGGCCA
Source organism: Solirubrobacteraceae bacterium (assembly GCA_035936515.1). Classification (GTDB taxonomy): domain Bacteria; phylum Actinomycetota; class Thermoleophilia; order Solirubrobacterales; family Solirubrobacteraceae; genus CADCVQ01. Next base: position 7,231 of record DASYVZ010000504.1, read on the forward strand.
GGTGGTTGGAGACCTTTGGCTGGGAGAGCGCCAGCCGGTCGACGAGCTCGCCGACCGACAGCTCGCGGTGCTCTCGCAGCAGCTCGAGGATCCGCACGCGCGTCGCGTCGCCGAGCGCGCGGAAGTACTTGGCGACCAGCTCGGACGCGGTCGGCGCCTCGGAGAGCACGAACGGCGAGCGCGGTCCCACAACAGAATCAGTCATTGCTGATGTACAGTATCAGCATGTTCTGATCAGCGAGGTTCATGGCTCAGGGGTTGGTGGCGAGATGAGCGGCGGCGCGGCAAGCAGCGACGGCGGGCTGATGACGGTCGGCGAGCTGGCGCGCCGCACGGGCCTGTCGATCAAGGCGATCCGCCAGTACGAGGCGCTGGGGCTGATCTATTCGGCGGGTCGCAGCGAGGGCGGCTACCGGCTGTTCGATGACTCCGCGCTGTGGTGCGCGGAGGTGATCTTCACGCTGCGGTCACTGGGGCTGACGATCAAGGAGATCAACCAGCTGGCGAGCGCCTATCTGAGCCGTCCCGACGAGCCGATCGGGCCGCACCTGGCCGCGCTCCTAGAGCGAGCCGAGCGGCGCATCGACGACCGCATCAGCGAGCTGATCGCCGTCCGCAGGCGCATCGGGGACTACCGAGACCAGCACGCCGCCGCGCTCGCCGGCCAGCCCGGCGCCAACCTCCTCGGCCAGGACCCACGGCGGCGACAGGCCGCTTGACTCTGCCCCCGGGGGCAGGCCGCACCATCGCGGTGACCCCGACAAGGAGCAGACATGACGAACCCGGACTACGTCGAGCGAAGCACCGCGGTGATCGGGCAGGTCGAGGGCCTGGAACTGGCGCCGCACGCGATCCGGCTGTTGTCCGGCGGCGAGCCGGTCGCGCTTGAGCAGCTGGCCGCGACTGCCGGATGGTCCGTAGAAGCCGTCGAGGCCGCGCTCCGCGCGCAGATGAGCGCCGAGCGCGACGATGAAGGACGGCTGGTCGGGCTCGGGCTCACGCTGCGGCCCACCAACCACCGCTTCACCGTCGGCGGGCGCACGCTGTTTGCGTGGTGCGCAAGCGACGCGCTGATGTTCCCGGTCATCCTCGGCGGGCCAGGCGTCATCGAGTCGACGTGCCCGCAGACCGGGCAGACGATCCGCATTGAGCTCACACCCGACGGCGTCGAACGCGTCGACCCACCCAACGCGGTCGTGTCCGCCGTCAGGCCCGCCGACCTGACCGACGTGCGCTCGTCGATCTGTCAGCACGGGCACTTCTTCAGCTCGCCCGCCGCCGCGACGCCGTGGGCGCAGGAGCACCCCGACGCCGAGCTGTACTCGATCGAGGACGCCTTCCGGCTGGACCGACAGGTCATCAAGCAGCTCGGCTGGGACGCGCCAGCACGCGCTCATTGACCGGCGCACGAAAACCACTGATCCGGACTTACGAACCGAGGGATCACGATGCAAGAGCAAGCACGCCGAATCGGACCACTGGGAACCGGCCTGCGCGTAACTGTCGCGGTCGCCCTGCTGTACCTCGCCGGTGGGGCGAACGGAGTCTCATGGGGCGTTGAGTGGTACGACGCCGTCGGCGGCCTCGTCGCGCTTCCGGCGATCACGATCCTCCTCGGACTGGCGGCGCGCCGCTACGCCGCCAAACCGATCCGCTTCACCGGACCCGCAGGACACGCCCTCAACTGCGCGACGATCATCGCGCTCCTTTCCAACCCCTACACCGGCGACGCCGGCGCCCTGTTCTACGCGACAACGCTGCTCGTCGCCGCCTGGCGTGCTCAGCCGGAGTGCGAGATCACCGTCCTGTCCAACTCGGTCCTGCACCGCGACGATCAGATCGGCTGCCCCGTCTTCGCACCGATCGACGCCCTCGAGGCCAGCCAACGCACGCGCCGGACAAAAGCACCCGTGACCACACACGACTGATGGCGACCAGACGCGTAAGACATCCTCAACGCCAGCTCCACGACAGCAGCACCCGCCTGCCCCGACGCCGCCGCCATCCCATCTTCGCGGCCCTCTACGACCGCCTTACCGCGCCGCTCGAGCAGGAGGTGCTCAGCCCGCGTCGCGCTGCCCTGCTCGCCGACCTCGAGGGCGAGGTGCTGGAGGTGGGGGCCGGAACGGGCGCCAGCCTCCCTCACTTCCGACGGGCGACGCGCGTGGTCGCGACGGAACCCGCCCCTGCAATGCGCAGACGGATGGCAGCCAAGCTCATCCAGGCTCGGGTGCCCGTCGAGATCGCCGACGCGTTCGCCGAATCGCTGCCCTACGCCGACGCCAGCTTCGACGCCGTCGTCTTCGCCTGCACGCTGTGCACCGTCGCTGATCTCGACCGGACACTGGCGGAGGCACGCCGCGTGCTCAGACCCACCGGGCGGCTCGTGGTCCTCGAGCACATACGCGGCGAGGGGCAGCTCGCGCGCCGGCAAGACCGCGTCACGCCGCTGTGGTCGCGGCTGATGGCCGGCTGCCATCCCAACCGCGACACCGACAAGGCGATCGAGCGCGCCGGCTTCACGTTGGAGCACAGCGAACGCTTCGACCCCTTCCCGCGCTGGGTTCCCACCCGACCGATGCTCGCGGCCATCGCCACACCCACCGCCTGACAAGCGAGAAGGATGCCCGGCGAGTACCGCCGTCCACTGAGGAACTTGGGAGTACGCCGAGCGCGCTCGCGCGAGCAACCGTGCCAAACGCGTCGCTCGTATGGTCGCCGTTGCCGCGGGCTCTGGCGCGAATGGCGACAAACACCAAGCGTTGGATTTCGCGCGGATGATGGCGCTACCCGGGTTAGCCCGGCTCAGCCCGCCGGCAGCAACGACGCATCACGCCCAACCCTCGCGCGCTTGAGGTACCGCAGGCCGCAACTTGGCCGCGGGTTGGACGGCGGCGTCTTGGTCGAGCAGCTCCATTAGCGACCCGTTCCCCAGCGTGTCCTCCGGCGCTGCCGTTGGGAGCCCATACGACTGGCGACAACGGGCTTATGACAACTTGCTGCAACGTCTGCTTGGCGTGCGGGCGACCGGGGAGACATGCCCATAGGCGCCGAGAGCAGTCGTCTCGCCACACCCCGCCGATTGCCCAAATGGCGCTGTGGATGCGCCCTCAGCGTCCGCCGGTCCACGTAAGGTTTGCGGGCTTTGGCCCTCAATGCAGATGCCAGCATTAGCCCTCTTCTCGACGGCGAGCTCGTCGACGACCGCTCGCTGCAAGCGTTCGATGCCGACTCCTTCGGACACGGCGACTTCGTGCGGGAACTGACCGGCATGGTCTGCCAGACGAGGACGCCCGCCAATATCGCGCTGTTCGGTGCTTGGGG
>DASYVZ010000505.1:0-5635 GCA_035936515.1 Solirubrobacteraceae bacterium
GCCGTCGTCCATGAGCAGGAAGGTGGGCAGCGCGTGGACGCCGAGGCGGATGCATACCCGCCGGGCCTTGGGCGCCTCGAGCATGACGACCGACAGGTCGTCGCGGGAGTCGGCCAGCTTCTCGACGTGCGGCTTCAGCGCCAGGCACGACCGGCAGTCCGGTCCCCACACGTCGACCAGCGTCGTGCCGTTCTCGACGAGCTCGTCGAAGTTCTCGCGCGTCGCCTCGCTCACCGCTGCCATCGGGTCATCCCTCCGTTTGCTCATTGGACTCGAGCAGCACGCTCATGCCGTCGGACTGCTCGGACATCCGCCCGAGGAACAGGCTGCCCTTCGCAATCAGCTGTACCCGCCGCGCACCGCCATCTACCAGCCGGGCACGCGCGTGCGGAACGTAACACAGCGCCGACGCGATGTGCCCCTGCGTGGGAGCGAAGCCGGGCATCCCCCGCGTCGCGACGAAATCGCCGATGTCCGCCCGGTCGAGCTCGCCCTTGCGGATCGCAAGTGCGGCGAGCGTCTTGTAGTTGCGCTTGGGGACGTCCCCCGAGCCCTGGGGCTCGGTGATCTCGGGATTGTGCAGCTCGGTGGCGTAGTCGTCGACGTCGAGCATCCCCAGACCGAGATCGTCGAGCGGAGCGACCGCGAGAGCCTCCATGATCTTCGGCGTCGACGAGCCGGCGGCCACCGTGTGGCGGCCGACGGAGTCCAGCCGCACGCGCGGCGAGCGCCCGTCGTCGGCCTCGACGAGCACGGCGCATGCGCCGAGCACGTCCTCCAGCACCGGCAGGTCGTGCTTGAGGTGACCCTGGAACTTCATCCCCAGCTTCGGGAGCGAACCGCCCGCGACCACCGCGACGCGCCGGAACACCCCGGCGGCGACGAGGCTGCTCGCGATCACCAGCGCGGGAATCGGCGCGGCGCAGAAGTTCTTGACGTCGCAGCCGGAGGCGTCGCTGCAGCCCGCCGATGCCGCCACCGACTTGGCGAGGTTGCCCCCGCCGCGCTGGTAACGGTCGCCGATCGCCTCCTCGCCGGCGCCGATGACGTAGTCGACCGCCGCCGGATCGATGCCGTTGTCGGCGAGAAGGCGCAGGAGCGCTAGCGTGGCACTCGCCTTGCCGGCGAGATTCTCGAGCACCACCTCGGCGGTGAGGGCCTGATCGCTCTCGTGGGCGCGGCGCATGGCCCCGGCCAGACGATCGGCGCCCACGTGCAGCGGCAGCGCCCCCGGCTCGGCCGCGACCGCTTCGGCGTCGCCGCCCGCAGCCGCCACGCGCTCGAGGTCGAGGTGGTCGGCCAGCGGATGGCGCGTGAGGCGCTCGGCGATCAGGCCGGCCTCGTGCGCACCGAGCCTGACCAGGCCGAAGTCGTCGACCGCCGCCATCAGGCCGAGGAACTCGTCCTCGGGCATGAGCTCGCCGACGCCGGCGAAGCGGCCCTCGCCGTCGGGGGCGGCGCTCGTCCACGGTCGCTCCGGCAGGTCTCGCGGATGGATCGCGCCGAGGAAGGCCTGGTGGGGCGCGTAGGCCACCGCCTGCTCGAACGTGCGCAGGGAGCCCAGGAACTGCGCCTCGACCTCCGGGTTGCGCGGGAGCTCCCGCGACGGCTTGGAGCCGTGGCGGCAGAGGCCGGGTACGTGTGCGAGCACCGCGCTCGCAGCTGAGATCACCGGTACAGGCATGTGGTGCCTATTGAACCGGATCGCCGTCGAAGATGGTCGGCTCGCGGACCGGCGTGGCGACGGCGCCGAGCGCCCGCTCGAGCAGTTGCCGGCGCCAGACGCGCTCCTGCTCGGGCGCGAGCTCGGGGTCGCCCGTCGGGTAGGGGATGCCGCGCGTGGGCACGATGCGCGGCGCGCCGACGCGCTTCGCGATCGAAACGAGGTTGCACAGCAGCGCGGTGGGGATCCCGGCGCGCTCCAGCTCCTTCGTGAGCGTTGACCCGCAACGCGTGCCGGTTCCTCAGGTGGCGGTGAGGATCGCCGCCTGGATGCCGGCCTGGCGCAGCTCCGCGGCCCACTCCATCCCGAAGCGGCGTGCGTCGGCGACGGTGGTCCCGTTGCCGGTCGTCCCCAGATACTCGCCGTGCAGGCGCCCGATCGCGCCCTCGCGCTCCATCTCGCGGGCGACGTCGAGCGGGAGGATGCGGTTGGGATCGGCGTTGGCCCACTGCGTGGAGAAGCCGCCGTGCACCGACTCGAAGTCGCCGGCCTCCGCCGAATCGAGACCGTCGAGCGAGTAGCGCACCCACTTCGACGCGCGCGCGGACTCCAGCCGGTCGGGATTGCCGGCGGGCACGAAGCCCCCCTCCGTCACGAGCGCGAACACCGCTTCGGCGGCGTCGGCGATGGGCGCGGCGGGCGTCACGCGGTCGAAGTCGGGGAGGGGGATCTCGCTGGCCTCGCGATCGCCGCCGAGTCGCGTGAGCACGAGAGCGACCGCGCGCTCGGCCGCGCTGCGCTCCGCCATCCGGTTGGTGCGCGCAACCGGTCCGATCCGCCCGTCCTGGGCGGTGAGCTCCTCGCCCGCGGCCACCTTGCGCGCCGCCGCGGCGAGGCGGTCGAGCGAGTCGCGCATGTGGCGCGAGGTCTGGCCGCTTTCGACGACCGTCGTGCCCGCGGCCTCGCCGATGCCGGGGTTGTCGGGATGCATCGCGGCCAGCGCGGGCAGGCCTGCCTCGCTGGCCGCCGCCGCGATCCGGGCGCACGCGAGGCCGTAGCGTCCGCTGGTGAAGGCGGGGCCGGCCACGATCATCTCGGCCCCGCGCTCGCGGGCATCGGCGACGAGCTCGGCGGCGAACTCGCGGTGCGCGGCGGCGTGGTCGTCGCCGCACAGGGCGGTGGCGACGATCTCGTGCTCGTCGCCCAGCAGGGCGGCCAGGCGCCGCCCCGGCCCGAGGGCACCCTCGCGGATCTCCGGCCCGGTGCCCGCCGCGTCCTCGCCGCCGATGCCGGCGAAGAACTGGTTGACGTAGTGGACGATGCGCATCAGGCGGTCTCCGCGCAGGTGAGCCGGCCGGGGCCCAGCGTGCTCAGCGCACAATAGATGACGGCCACCGGCAGCTCGAGCTCGTCGGTGGATGGCTGGTCGACGAGCGCGACGCGGTCGCGGCCCAGCGCGCGCTCGCACGCGGGCAGCGTCATCCGCTCGTCGTAGTTTCCGGTGCTGACCATGGCCGTGGCTTTGGCGGGCGGGACCACGAGCGGCGGCCCGGTGCCGTCACGCCCCGCCATCTCGCCCAGGATCCCCACCGCCGTGACCCCCTCCTCCTCGAGGCGGTCGAGCTTGAGCGAGACGTCGGCGTCGGCGTTGCCGCCGCCCTCCTTGGTCACGATCGCCGCGTCGAGGTTCAGCCCCGCGCAGAGCCGCGCCGCGTGCGCGGAGACGAGCTCCTTGTTCGCCTGGTCGACGGGCTCCGGGCACAGGACGAGCGCCGCCAGCTCCAGCTCGTCTGACCGGGCGCGCAGCGCGGCGACCACCGGATGCGTCTGGTGCAGGTACGTCGGGTTCTTCAGCGCGGGGTGGCCGAACTGGCCGCTGACCACCGCCCCGTCGTCGAGCTCGCCGGGCGTGATGACGGTCGGCAGCCCGCCCGAAAGGCTGCGCCCGTAGACGAAGACGTCCTTGAACTTGCCCTGGGTCTGCAGGTTCGTGACGACCCCCACGCGCGGTCGACCGTTGGCGGTCGATCCGGGCTCGGGCAGCTCCTCCACGGCGTCGGGCTCGGCGTCCAGCGCCGCCTCCGCGAGGTGAGCCGCCACCTTCACGAGCCCCCGCCGCAGCGCCGCGTCGACGTCCTCCCAGGCCGCGTCGTCGGCGGGCGTGAACTCGACGACGAGGTTGTGGGTCGCGGCCAGCGGTGACAGCGGCGCCGCCGGTCCCGACATGTCGATGATCGCCTCCTGGGCACGGGGCAGGTAGCCCGCGGCCAGCACGGCGGCGCCGCGCAGCACGTGCGTCTCACCGCGACCGACGGGCATCGCGGGACCCAGCAGCCCAGGGAAGACGCCGCCCCCGCCGGCCCCCTTGGAGCACGGCTGGACTGCGTCCAGCACGCCGACGATGCGCAGGGAGTCACCGGGGCTTGTGCAGGCGAGCCGGATCTCGGCGAGCGCGGGGTCGCGGAGGAGGTCGCGCGCGCTCTCCTCGCCGACGGTGAGACGGCCCGACGAGTAGCTCGTGCCCTCGCCCAGGTCGAGCTCGCGCACCTCGTGGACCATCCGAGCCAGCCCGGCCTCCGCATTCATCTTCCCGACTCCTTCTCGACTATCGACATAGGGTATTCCCTGCCGGCGCGGCGCGGCAATCTCGAGGAGGCCCGGCCGCGACCACGGAGCCTTCTGCCTCGAGTGGTCGGACTGTTCGGTCCCTCGGCCGGGTAGCCGCTCGGTGTGGCGGCGATCATCACGGGCTCCGACTCGGGCATCGGCAAGGCGACGGCCGTCGCGCTCGCGCGCCGCGGCCACGACGTCGGCATCACCTACAGCCGCGATGCGGACGGGGCGCAGGCGGCGGCCGAGGAGGTGCGCTCGCATGACCGGCGCGCGGAGGTGCGCCAGCTCGACCTCACGCAGAGCGGCGATGTGCAGCCGGCGATCGACGAGCTCGCCGATGCGCTGGCAGGCCTGGACGTGCTCGTCAACAACGCCGGGAGCGGTGCCGACACGCCGTTTCTGGAGCTCGAGCTGGCGCAGTGGCGCGACGTGCTCGAGGTCGACCTCACCGGTGCGCTGCTGACGGCGCAGGCCGCGGCACGGCGGATGGTCGCCAGCGGCACGCGCGGGCGGATCGTGAACGTCACGTCGGTGCACGAGCACGTGCCGCTGCGAGGTGCCACGCCCTATGTCGTCGCGAAGCATGGCCTTGGCGGGCTGACGAAGATGATGGCGCTCGAGCTCGCCGAGCACGGGATCACCGTCAACTCCGTCGCACCCGGCGAGATCGCCACGCCGATGACCGGCCAGGAGGACGAGGATCCGCGGCAGGCGCGGCGGCCCGGCGTGCCGGCCGGTCGGCCGGGCGACGCTCGAGAGGTGGCTGACCTGATCGCATACCTGACCTCGGCGGAGGCGAGCTATACGACAGGCGCGTCATACGTCGTCGACGGCGGGCTGCTGCTGATGGCAGCGCAGGCGAACTTGATCGCGATGCGCTGACAGCCCACGCACCCGCCATTTCCGGCGCCTGCGCGCGCGCTGGGCGCTCAGGGGCGCGCGTGGTGGCTGATCACGTGGCTCAGAACGCGGCAGCCGGGGCAGGCACCGACGTACGAGTCCCCGCGCATGACGTCCTCGACGCTCTCCGGCAGAGGCGGCGGATCCTCGCCGCTGGTCCGCGCTTCGTCGGCCAAGGTCGCAAAGCGCGGCTCGTGGTGATGCGGCTCATAGGCCAGCGGCGTTCCGCACCAGGCACAGAACTGAGGTCTTGGAGGCGTACCCACCATTGTCTTGAAGCTCGACGCGTCCCATTTCCGCGGCCGTCGTCAGCGCATCCGACAGTAGCACTCGCCTTGCGGATCGAGTCTTCGCCACGCCACGCCGACAGACGGTGCCTCAGCCCCGCCTGCTCTCGGTACGGCCGGCAGTCGGCAGCAGTTCCAACGCGCAGCGCTGCTCCTCGCGGTTTGGGCGCTC
>DASYVZ010000506.1:0-7786 GCA_035936515.1 Solirubrobacteraceae bacterium
GCGCTGCCGCTCGCCAGCCGGATCGGCGACCTCAACGGCGACAACGCGCCGGACATCGTCATCACAGCGCGCAGCTTCCAAGAGGCAGCAGCGGATGCAGACACGAGGTCGTGGTGCTACGCCCAGCGCAACGCGCCGACGCCCCCCGTCTGCACCTCGGGCAAGGCCTGGGCCTACAGCGGCGCGATCGCCGGCACGGATCCACGGGCGATCCTCGACACCGCGCTCTACTCGATCCAGAACCCGCTCGCCCAGGCGGGGCAGGAGTTCGGCGGTAACCTCTACCGTGTCGGGGACATCGACTCGGCAGCGGCGACCAACTGCGATGCCACCCCGGGGAACGCGACCTGCGCACCCGAGTTCGTCATCCCGGCTCGAAATCTGACCTATCCGTTCGCCAACCCCAGCACCGAGTGGGCGGGGGCGGGCGCCGCCTTCCTGATCAACGGGCGCACCGGAGCCGTGATGACGCCGCCGGGCGCCTCGGCCGCGCAGCCGGCGATCACGAACCCCGAGCCACAGAAGCACGCGCAGTTCAGCGGCTCGTTCAACGGCGGCCGCCCGGTCGGCGACCTCGGCCAGTCGACCGCGCCGGACATCCTGCTGCCGGCGGCCTTCCAGAACGCAACGACGACCGGCGACGGGAAGATCTGGGCCTTCAACGCGAGGGACTTCGGCGGCGGCGCCACCGGCAGCTGGCAGTTCGCCAGCATGACCGACCCCACGCCCTATCCGGGCAGCAACTTCGGCGGCGCGTTCACCGGCGTCGGCAACATCGTCGACGGCCCCGGCGTCGAGGCCAACGAGCTGCTCGTCGGCGGCTTCCACTTCGACAGGATCACCGCGGCGTCGCGCAATGCGTTGGCCGACGTGCACTTCGTCAACGTGCAGAACGGCGTCAACCTGATGACGATCCCCAATCCCGACGCCGAGGGCGGGCGCGGCGACGGGTTCGGCGTCGGTCTCATCCCAATGGGAGACCTCAACGGCGACGGCTTCCTGGATTTCGTGGCTTCGTCCTACCTGGCCAACGGAGTGACCGGGGGTCAGGGTCGTGCCTGGATCTTCCGCAGCGACAACTCACCCCTCCCGCCGCCGCCGACGGCCGCCGCGCCGGAGGTCACCGGCCCCGCGGCACAGCAGCAGCCCGGCGCGGAGGACCCGCCGCCGCTGCGGCCCGGCGCGTGCGCGAACCGCACGGTCGGCACCGATGCCGGCGAACGGATCAGGGGCACGATCGCCGGTGACGAGATCTTCGGCTTCGGCGGCAACGACAGCATCTCCGGATTCCAGGGCCGCGATTGCATCGACGGCGGGCGCGCCAACGACCGGCTCGACGGCGGCGACGACAACGACAAGCTGGTCGGCGGCCACGGCCGTGACCGGCTCGCCGGCGACGACGGCCGCGACGAGCTCTACGGCGGCACGAGCAACGACCGGCTCGACGGCGGCACCGGCACCGACATGCTGGCCGGCGGTGGCGGCAGCGACGACCTGATCGGCAGCGCCGGCAGCGACCGGCTGTTCGGCGAAAGCGGACATGACCGCATCGTGGCCGGCGGCGGGCGCAACCAGATCGACGGCGGCAGCGGCAACGACTCGATCGAGGCGCGCAACGGCGAGCGCGATCGGATCATTTGCGGACCCGGCCGCGACCGGGTGCGAGCGGACAGATACGACCGCCTCAACGGCTGCGAGATCGTCAGCCGCGGAGGCAAGATCACCCAGCGCGGCATCCTGCCGCCCAGGGTAGTCCTGCCGCCCAGGGCCGCCAGCGCCGCCACGGCGGCCCGCAGGGCGAGGGCAGCCACGGCCAACGCAGCGAGCGCCGAGGCGAGCAGGCGGGCGCCCAGCAGGGGGACAAGCAGGTGAGCACGACGGCCAAACGCGAGCGCGTGGCTTCAGAGCGAGCGCCGGACAAGGCGTCCGGCGCAGCCGGGCTGCTGCCGCTGCTCGTCATCGCGATCGCGCTCGTCGCCGCAGGGATCGGCGCGCTCATCGTGTCCTCCTCCTATGACACGCCCTACGACGCGCGCGTCCTCGGGCCGAACCTCGCAGTCAACGAGGGCGCCGCCAACCCGCTCGACCTGAGCGCGAACAACTCTCCGACGCTCGTGCGCAACCCGGTCGAGCAAGACAACCTCGTCACGGTCAACCGGATCGACTCGCCGGGCTATTCGTGCTCGCTGCACGTGTCCTTCGACGGAGGGGGCCGCTGGACGCAGACCCCGATCCCGGCACCGGCCGGCGAAGAGCCCAAGTGCTTCGCACCGGACGCCGCCTTCGCAAGGGACGGCACCCTGTACGTCTCCTACGTAACGCTGAAGGGTCGCGCGAACGCTCCCAACGCCGTCTGGCTCAGCCGCTCGACCGACGGCGGCAAGACGCTCGGAAACCCCGTAGAGACACCCCTCGGCCCACGCGCGTTCCAGGTCCGCCTCACGGCCGACCCGCGTTCTGCGCAGCGCCTCCATCTCACCTGGCTGAAGGGCGACCAACTCGGGCTCTACGCGTTCTCGAACACCGGCAACCCGATCATGACCGCTCGCTCCGACAATGGCGGCACCGACTGGAGCAAGCCCGTCCGGGTCAGCAGTCCCCAGCGCGAGCGCGTGGTCGCTCCTGCACCCGCGGTCGGCAAGGCCGCCGGCGAGCTCAACGTCCTGTACCTCGACCTCGGCGACGACGTGCTGGACTATGCCGGCGGACACGGCGGCCGCGGCGGCGACCCATACGACGGCGAGTGGCAACTCGTGCTCGCCCGCTCCACCGACAACGGCGTGACGTGGAAGGAGTCGGTCGTCGACGACTCGATCGTCCCTACGCAGCGCTTCATCGTCTTCACGCCGCCGACCCCGGCGATCGCGGTGGACCGCGAGAGCGGTCGCGTGTACGCCGCGTTCCACGACGGTCGAGATGGCGATGCCGATGTGCGGCTGTGGTCCCTACCGGGCGGCGAGGGACAGTGGAGCGGCCCGACGCGCGTCAACGACACGCCGACGGGAGACGGCACCGCGCAGTACATGCCGACGCTCTCGGTCGCGCCCAACGGCCGGCTCGACGTCCTCTACTACGACCGCCGCGCCGACCGCGAGAACATCCTCAACGAGGTCTCCCTCCAGGCGTCCCACGACGAGGGTGAGACGTTCCTGCGCCGTGTCAAGCTCTCCGACCGCGCCTTCAGCTCGCGCATCGGCTCGGGCCTCGAACGCAACCTCGCCGACCTCGGCAGCCGGCTCGGGCTGCTGTCGACGAACTCCCGCGCGTACGCCGTATGGACCGACACCCGCCACGGCAGCGTGCGAACCGCCAAGCAGGACCTCGCTCGAGCCGTCGTCGCCTTCAACGACCCGCCGCGGTTGTCGAGCGCGACGGAGACGGCGCTGCGCGTCGGCGGAGCGCTGCTGATCGTGCTGGGCGCCGGGATCGCGCTGCTCACGCTCGCGCGGCGGCGCGCCGCGCCGCACGATGCTGCCTGACGTGCAAGGCTGCCTGACGTGCAGGTGCCGTTCGCCGTCACGCCTTCGACCTCCTCTGAAAGGATCATTGACATGACCGAAGAGCCAGAACGTAAGGGCGGGCTGATGTTGTCGACGGCAATCGTCCTCGTGATCCTGCTGCTGCTGATCGCCGTGCCGCTGGTCATCGCGTTCTAGGCGAGGTTCGACGGCCGCGGGCGCCGGTGGCTGGCGTTCGTCGCCGTCGCGCCCGTCGCCGGGTACGCTCGCGCCGTGTCGATGACTTCACAGCGGGCTCCCGCCGATGCGGCGCGCTCGCCACTGGAGCGCTGGCTCATCGCGCTCGCGGCCGTGGCGGCCTGGTCGATCGTGCCACCGTATCTCGGGCCGCTGATCGGGCTGGAGCTCGAGGTGGCGTCCACGGTAGAGGTCGTCGACCACGTCATCCCCGGTCTGTGCGCGGTTGCAGCCGCGCTTCTGGCCATCGGCGAGGTGCGCCGCGGGGACTCCGACAGCATCCGCGCGCTGGCCGCTCTGGGCGTCTGTGCGCTGGCAGGGCTGTTTCAGACGGTCACCCACGTCGCGCTGGTGCTCGACGCGGGCAGTCCGCAGCATCCCGTCGACGCCGTCGTGCTGCACGCGAGCCCGGGGCCCGTGCTGCTGGTCCTGTCGCTGTGGCTGCTGCTGCGGCCCGACCCGCTCGACGCCGCACGTTAGGCGCGGGTTCATCCGCGCTCGCGCTACGCTGGAGCAATAGGTGCCTTTGCGGTGTAAGGTGCCGCAGGATCGGGTACGCCGCGCGTCGGTCGGACCGGGGGATCTTGTGCCGCTGGAGGTGGCGTCGTGTAGCCGCCAGCCGCCGGGGAGCACATCGCGTTCTACGTGCGTTTGACATTTAGGCTCGCTACATCTACAAAGTCCACAGGCTGCTCATTGTCGTCGTCTCGGTCATCGGGACCGAAGAGATCAAGGAGATCACGATCTTGCTCCGTACAAGCCGTAGGTTTGCCGTTCTTGCCGCAGTAGGGATCGTCGCGGTCCCGCTGGCGGTGGTCGCCACCGCGTTCGCGTGCGCGAACCTCGTCTCGGTCAAGCTCGACCGAGCCTCTGCGTCGCCGGGTTCGCAGGTGCAGTTCATGGCGCGCAACCTCAACCGCAATCCCGCCGCCTCCGACGTCAGCGTTCGCTGGAACAACCGCAACGGCGCCGTGCTCTTCAGCGGCCGGCCCGACGACAGCGGGAAGCTGAGCACGAAGATCACCGTGCCCAACGTGAAGCCCGGCTACTACATCGTCATGGCGACGCAGATCGGACCGAACGGAAAGCCCGCTGCGGGGTCCCCCGGACGCGCGCCGGTGAAGGTCGTCCGCAAGAGCTCCTCGAGCTCGAGCGTCGTCGCCGCCCCCGTGACCTCGGGCGGTCCCGCCGCGCCGCCGCCGCTGGCGATCGGGCTGGGCCTGTCGGCGTTCATGCTGGTCGGCGGCCTCACGGCGATGGCCGTGCGGCGTCGCCGCACCCCGGCCGGGGTGTCCTCAACGGCCTGAGCCACTCATCGGCTGCTCGTCGGGCGGTGCATGCGCCGTCCGACGAGCGGGTCGCGACCCACAGGCGGTCTCCTCCGCCTGTGGGTCCTCCTTCTTCTGCCCTAGCACCGCACCAGCGAGGTACCTCTCAATGCGCAGGCGACACTCACGTGTTCTCGTTTCCGCCGTTGTCCTCTGCGGCCTGATCGCCGCGGGCGCGACATCGGCCACGGCCACGGCCGCACAGCGCGGCCAGGCGGCTCAGCTCTCGCCGTCGCCGAAGTCGCCATTGCGCGTCGGCACCAATTACCCGCTCAGGTTCCCCGCCGGCATCCCGATCTACGGGCGCGACGCGGTCGGGCTGGCGGTCAACCCCCGCAACTCGGACCACATCGTCGCGATCTACAGCGACTACAAGACCCTCTGGTGCGAGGTCGTCGTCTCGACCGACGGCGGGCGCGAGTGGCGCCGCAGCCGGCTGAAGGCGCCGCCCGGCTTCGTCACGCCGCCCTGCACCGTGGGCAGCCACCTCGCCAACTTCGTCGACGGCGGCATCGCCTTCGGCAAGAACAACAACGTGTACGCGGCGTTCGCCTCGGGAGTGCTCGATGAGCACGGCGACAGCACCGGCAAGTCGGTGCTCGTCGCGCGCTCGGACAACGGCGGACGGTCCTTCGCTGTCGGCACCGTCGCCATGGCGGGTGGAGAGGATCCCAGGGTCGGTCCGGACCACACCCTTCCGAAGCTCGCGGTCAACCCGGGCAGCGCCACGACGGACGACAACGTCCACGTCGTCGCGAACGCCGACGAGACCCAGCCGCGGGCCAACCCGGAGCTGAGTTCTGAGCCAATAGCCCGGAACAGGATCGTCGTCACGTCCTCGGTCAACGGCGGGCGCACGTGGGGCCCGCGCGTCGTCGCGAGCAGGCCGGGAGAGGACTCGAGGGAGACGACGACGCCCGTCCTGGGCAAGGACGACACCCTCTACGTCGGGTGGCGTACGCGCCAGCCCAACCCCAGCGGGGAGGGCTTCCGGGCCGAAGGGACGGTCGTCGTCGGCCGCTCGACCGACCGGGGCGCGACCTGGAGGCACGCCACGGTCGCCGGCGTGAAGGGCTTTGTCTACACGGGTCCGGTGACGCCGCCGTACGGCAGGACGCCGACGGTGTTCAACGCCTCGACGTTCCCCAGCCTCGCTGCCGATCCGAAATCCGGCAACGTCTACATCGTCTACGGCAACGGCGAGCGTCCGCAGTCGCAGGGCACCGCGCAGGCGGCGGACCACTTCATCCACAAGGACCTGGACGTGTACTTCCAGCGTTCCACCGACGGTGGCGTGGGCTGGTCTGAGCCCGCTCGCCTCAACAAGCAGGCGGAGATCCAGTTCGAGCTCACGCAGACGCGTCACCCGAACATCTCGGTCGCCCCGAACGGACGCGTCGACGTCGTCTGGCAGGACCGCCGTCACTGGTACCTCGGCCCGGCGAAGGAGACCGGCATCACGGGCGTGTGCACGCACACGCACGTCGAGTGCGACGAGGCGCGGATCGGAGACACCTACTACCGCTCCTCGGGCGACGGCGGCGCGTCGTTCTCGCGGGAGCGGCGGATCACCGATCACCACATCAACAACGACGTCGGCTACGACTACCGGTTCGGCGTGTACTGGGACTACGGCCCCAGGTCGATTCCGCTGGGCAACAGCCGGATCCTCTTCGCGTGGATGGACTCGCGCGACGGCAATGTCGAGACCGACGACATGAACATCTACTTCGCGCAGGCGACCCTGAACGGATCCCACAAGATTCCGGTTCGGCGGGTGCGCGGCGACGATGTCGAGGACGTCGCGATCAAGATGTCGCGGCGCGCGTACCCCGGCGGCGCCGAGGCCACCCTGGCGGGGACGTTCGCGAACCGCCCGTGGACCCGTGTGGTGATCGTCAACGAGCGCGATCTGCCGGGCGCCCTGGCGGGCTCTGTGCTGGGCCGTGCGTTCCTCGGGCCCGTGCTGGTGGCGCCGCGTACCGGACTCTCGGCAGCGGTCAAGCGCGAGGTCGAGCGTCTGGCACCGATCGGTGCCTACGTCATCGGCGGCGAAGGCACGCTGTCGTCGCAGGTCGTCGCCGACCTGGCCGCGACCGGGATCCCGGAGGATCAGATCGAACGGCTCGAGGGTGCCGGCGCAGCCGGCACCGCCGCGGTGATCGCCCACGAGATGGACCGCCGCAGCGATGAGCAGAAGGCGGCGGGCAAGCCCGCCTTCCGAGACGCGATCGTGCTGAACCCGGCGAGCCCGGATGCGGCCGCGATCTCCGTGCTGGCGGCACACCGGCGCATGCCGGTGTTCTTCACGGGGGCCAACGCTCTGCCGGAGGCGACGAGCCAGGCGATCGCGGCGTTGAACATCCCGCGGACGATCGTCATCGGCTCGAGCCGCTACGTGAGCTCCGCCGTCACGGCGGGGCTGCCGCTGCCGCATCGCCTAAGCGGAAGCACGCCGGTGAAGACGTCTCGGCTGGTCGTCGCCCAGTCGCGGCGCTGGGGCATCCCCGACAACATCTTCTTCTCGACTGACGTGAGGAGGAAGATGGATGCCGCGGTCATCGGCGCCGCCGGAGCTCGCATCGGCGGGATGTTCCTGCTGTCGCCGGGCGGCGCAGCGGACGCGGCGGAGATCATCAACGAACTGAAGATGCGGTCGACCACGGACCATCTCGTGATGGTCGGGTCGGGCGCAACGACAGGAGGATGAGGGCCGTCGGACACGGCTCGACCTCGACGGCGGGGCGCGTGGCGCGCCCCGCC
>DASYVZ010000507.1:0-2169 GCA_035936515.1 Solirubrobacteraceae bacterium
TCTCGCGGATGTCCGGCGCGTTGGACAGGTCCCACAGGTAGTGCTGGATGAACCACAGCATCGGGTTGGCGACGACGTTGTAGAAGCGGTCGTAGGCCTCCGGGTCGGAGAGGACCAGGCGCACGTGGAACTCGCCGCTCGGCGTGTCGACGACGAACGCCTTCCCGCCACGCTCGCGCGACTGGCGCACGTCACCCTCGGTCATCGCGGAGGCGATCCAGACGGCGTCGCGGTGCGTGACCAGGCCCGTGAGCGCGGTCACGAGTCCGCCGGTGCCGCGCGTGAACGAGCCGTCGACGTCGAACGTGACCGGCCCGCGGTTGGATACGAGCACGAGCGGCGCCTGCGCCTTGGGGCGCTCTTCGCTCATGGCCGCACCGGGTCGGTCTGCTGGGGCCGCGCCCCCAGCCGCACGCGCACGTCGCGAGCCTTGCCGTCGCGGTAGATGCGCAGCGTGACCTGCTGGCCGGGCCTGAAGTCCAGCAGCGCGTCGGCGAGCGCCGCCTCGTTCTCGAGCTTTTCGCCGTTGAGGGCGGTGATGATGTCGCCGCCGACGGCGACGTCGCGCGCCTGGAAGCGCCGCTCCCGGGTTCCGGCCCGCAGCCCCGCGTCGTCGGCCGGGCCGTCCGGCACGACCTCCTGCACCCACGCGCCGGCGGTGACGGGAAGCCGGAAGCGCCGCGCGAGCTGCGGGTAGATCCGCGTCGTCGCCACCCCCAGGTACGCGTAATCGATCTTGCCGTCCTCGCGCAGCGCCGTCAGCGTGCGGCGCACGGTGTCGGCCGGAACGGCGTAGCCGACGCCCTCGCCGCCGCCCGAGCTCGTCTGGATCTGCGAGTTGATCCCGAGCACGTCGCCCTTGGCATTGACGAGCGGGCCGCCCGAGTTGCCCTGGTTGATCGCGGCATCGGTCTGGATCGCGCCCCCGATCTCGAAGCCGGTCAGCGAGCGGATCGAGCGGTCGGTTGCCGACACGACACCGACCGACAGCGACTGCGGCTCGCCGAACGGCGAGCCGATCGCCGCCACCGGCGAGCCCACGCGCAGGTCGCGCGCGGTGCCCAGGCGCAGCGGACGCAGGGTCAGGCCGGACGGATCGATCCGCAGCAGCGCCACGTCGGCGTTGGCGTCGTAGCCGACGATCCGCGCCGGCACCTGGTTTCCGTCCGCGAACGCGACGTAGACCTCCTTGGCCTTGCGGATCGACCGTCCCTCGCCCTGTGTCACGACGTGGGCGTTGGTCGCGATCTCGCCGCGCTCGTTGAGGACGAAGCCCGAGCCGAGACCGGAGTCGCCGCCGCCGGGGACGCCGGGAACACCGGCCCCGCCCGACAGGACGCTGCGGATCGTCACCACGCCCGGCGCGTCGCGCTCGTAGATCCGTGACGGGTCGAAGGCGTCGTCGTCACCGGCGCCGCGCGCGACCTCGACCGTCGTCGTGCGCTCGACGGTGGTGACGGAAGCGGCGCTGTCGCCGCCGGCTGCGCCGTCGTCGCCTCCGCCGCAGCCGGCGACGACGAGCGCGATGAGCGCCGCGAGGAGGAGCGACGGGCCCGTCACGCCGGCAGCTCCAGCGAGAACGTCGTGCGCCCGGGTGCCGGATCGACGTCGAGCGAGCCCTGCATCCGCTCGGCGAGCTCGCGCGCGATCGCCAGCCCAAGCCCGGAGCCCTGGGCGTCGTCGGACGTGAAGAACGGCTCGAAGACGCGCTCGGCGGCAGCCCGGCTGATGCCGGGCCCGTCGTCGCTGACGGCCAGTCGGACCAATCCGTCGTCGCGCACAGCGGACACGACGACCCCTGTACCCGTTGGCGTGTGTGTCAGCGCGTTGTCGATGAGGATCCGCAGGACCTGCGCCACGCGTTCAGGATCGCAGACGGCGTCGATCCGGTCGCCGCGCAGGCGAACGTCGAGCGTCGACTCGTGCTTGTCCAGCGCGGGCGCGAACTCCGCGCTGACGGCGCGGGTGAGCGCGCCGAGGTCCGTCGGCTCGGGACGCAGCTCCAGCGACCCGGCCTCCAGGCGCGAGAGGTCGAGCAGGTCGGTGGCGAGCTTGCCCAGGCGCTCGACCTGCTCGCGCACCGTCGCGACGAACTGGCGCCGCGTGTCCTCGTCGAGGTCCTCGTCCTCCATGAGCTCGAGGAAGCCGCCGATCGAGAAGATCGGCGTG
>DASYVZ010000508.1:0-1592 GCA_035936515.1 Solirubrobacteraceae bacterium
CGATCGGTCCGGGAGCCGCGACGGGCGCGGCGGCGGACGCGGGGGCCGGCTCCGGCGCGTCGTCGTCGGAGAGCCGATGCGCGTAGCGCTCCTCCTTCTGACCCGGCCGGCGCGGGAGCTGCTCGACGAGGTCGCGCTCGATCAGCCGCGCCAGCGTCGCGTGGACGGCCGGGAGGTCCGCGAACGGATGCAGGCGGTCACCGCGCGCCTTCAGCTCACCGGGCGTCTGCGCACCGCGCAGCATGAGCACGCACAGCACCGCGAGCTCGTCGGGCGCGCGCGTGAGCGCCTCGTCGAGCAGGTGGCGGTACTTCGACGTCCGGCTGCCGGCGCCGCTGGCCAGCCGCGCCCAGCGCCGGCGGCTGAGGCGCGTGATCGCGTCGCGGATCGTCGCTTCGTCGTAGGCGACGACGGGGTCGCGGTTCGTCGACTGGTTGCACGCCGCGCGCAGCGCGTTGAGCGTCAGGGGATACGCGTCCGGCGTCGTGCGCTGCTTTTCGATGAGGCAGCCCAGGACGCGGACCTCGGCCGCCGTGAGGTCCACTACTCGCCGGGGGACCCGCCCTTGGGCGGCTTGTCCTCGTCGGCGTACTTCTTCAGCCAGTCCGAGAGCTGCTGGCCGGCCGCGTTGACGTGCTCGCCGGTCTCGCGGAAGAGCTCCCTGAAGCGCTCGGAGTAGTGCGCCGCGGCGCCCGCCGCCTCCTCGCGCGGCGCGCGCTCCTGCCCGCGCTGGACGTACTCGCCGCCCACGATGCGGTCGTACTCGCCGTCGCGGACCCAGGCGAGCAGCTCGTGGACGCGCTTGACCGGCAGGGAGTGGGTCTGGCGCAGGTCGGTCAGCAGGCGCTGCAGGCGATCCAGGCTCTCGCCGGCCTCGGTGTACTCCATCGCCTGGCGCATGAAGGCGTCCAGGTTGAGGTTGTCGGCCTTGGCGCCCGCCGACATCGTCATGAGCAGCTTGCAGACCAGGCGCGGGTCGCGGGTGACGATCGCCGCCGCCCGGTCGCAGGTCAGCTCGGTGGCGCGCGACCACTCCAGCAGCGCGTACTGCACCGCCATCAGCGGCAGGCCCGCCACGCCGGGAAGCCGCGGCGTCGCCGTCAGCCGCAGCAGGATCTGCAGCGCCGTGCGGTAGAGAACGTGGTCGGAGAGGATGTGCGCGACCTCGTGCGCGAGGACCGCCTCGAGCTGGTCGTCGCCGAGCAGGGCCACGGTGCTGCTGTTGAGCACGAGGATCGGCTTGCCCGCGCCGATCGCCATCGCGTTGAGAAACGGCTGGGCGGTGAGGTAGAGGTCGTACTCCTCGGGCATGTCCAGGACGCCGAGCACGTGCTGGTAGCGCGTCCAGATCTCCGGCAGCTGGTCGGTCCCGAGACGCACGCCGGCGCCGAGATAGGTCTGGCGCAGCGCCCGCTCATAGCCGAACTCGATGAGCTTGCGAACCACGTAGTCGAGCATCGGAATCGACGCGAGGGCCGCTGTCGCGGCGCGATCGGCCGGATGCTCGTAGGCCTTCGGGGAGATGCCGGGCAGCCGGTAGGCCTCGGCGGGCGTCGACACGCCAGTCAGCTTAGTTCACCGGCCCTCCGGCG
>DASYVZ010000509.1:0-3562 GCA_035936515.1 Solirubrobacteraceae bacterium
CGACAGCAGCGTCGCGTGCAGCCGCCGCGTGGCGTGCGCGTCGTCGTCGGCGCGGATGAGCGCCACGACCGGCTGCGCCGACGGCGCCGGCGAGCCCACCAACCGCGCCAGCAGCTCCATCCCGACGAAGCCCGTCGCGCCGGTCAGCAGGAGGGTCATGCCGTCGCCCGGACCAGCAGCTCGTCGATCTCCGTCCCGATGGCGGCCGCGATCCGCTCGGCGTCGCCGGCAAGCGCGGCGTGCGCATGCGCGACCTGCGGGCGTGGGATGTTCGAGATCGTCAGGTTCGACAGCTGCGGGAGTAAGACGAAGGCGATCCGGTTGCCCCAGCGCTCGTCGGGCGGCGCGAGGACGGCAGCCCAGCCGACGTGCATCGGCGCGTCGGGGGACTGCAGCGACAAGAACGCAGCGTCCAGCGCGGACAGACGGGCGGGACCCATGGTGCGAAGTGCTACGAACGTCATCGCGACGCGGTTCAGTCCCTGATCCGAACGACCGGCTCGCCCGACATACCGTGCGAGGACAGATGGACGACGCGGTCGACATTTTCGAAGAGGAGCTGGGCGCCCCGGTTCCCGATGGCTTCACGCAGCTCTCCGACGAGCAGTTGCTCGCGCTGGCCGACCTCCTGCAGGACGCCAAGGCGCGCGGCCAGGAGGAGCTTCAGGAAGGTGTCGAGGACTCGCTGAACTTCGTGCCGCGCCTCATGCGCGGGTCCGTGCGCAAGATCCTCTTCGGCTAGTGCTCGCGGCCGGAGAACACCCATGACGCTCGCTCAGGCCGATGTCGAGATCGTCAAGCTCGCGCGCCTGCTCGGTGCCGCGCCCGAGGAGATCGACTACCTGCGCGGCATCGACTGGCGGGACATCCGCGACGTGCGCGAGCAGGCCTCGGCGGCGATGTTCGAGTGCGACCGCCAGCAGCTGCAGCGCGTCGCGGCGGCGACCAAGCTCGTCCCGTCGAAGATCACCGCGACGATCGGAGAGCGCGCGTTCGGGCCGCTGCTGGCAGCGCGTGTCACGGGGCTGATCGAGCCCTCGCGCGCAGTCGACATCGCCGCTCACCTGCCGACGCCGTTTCTCGCCGAGGTCGCCGAGCAGATCGACCCGCGCCGCGCCAGCCGCGTCATCGCCGAGATCCCGCCGCGGCAGATCGCCGCGATCACGCAGGAGCTCGCGCTGCGCGGCGAGCACGTGACGATGGGCCGCTTCGTCGGGCATCTCTCGGAGGCGGCACTCGATGCGGCGCTGCAGAACGTCGACGACGAGTCGCTGCTGCGCACCGCGTACGTCGTGGAGTCCAAGGCATCGCTCGGGGCGCTCGTGGCGATCATCTCCGAGGAGCGCCTGCACCACATCATGCGCACCGCGACCGAATGCGACCTCTGGCGCGAGGCGCTCGACGTCCTGCGCCACGTCTCCGATCGTCAGCGCGGGATGCTCGGCGACATCGCAGCCGCGCAGGACGACGCCGTCCTGGCCGGGCTCGTCAAGGCCGCGCAGCGCGACAACCTCTGGGGCGACGTCCTGCCGGTCACGCGGGCCATGAGCGAGGCGGGCCGCAGGCGCTTTGCGAAGCTCGGGCCGATCCAGACGCGGCCGGTGCTCTCGTCGATCGTCGACGCCGCCACGCAGAAAGGCCTGTGGCCGGAGCTGCTCACGCTGTTGCCGCTGTTGCCTGCGGCCTCGCGTCGCCGCGTCGCCGCGCTGGGCACCGGCTTCGGGCGCTCGATCCTCGCGCAGATCGTGCGCGCCGCCCACGAGGAGGGGCTGTGGGCGCCGCTGCTGCGCTTCGCCGTCGAGCTCGAGGTCCGCACGCAGCGCGACGCGGCCAAGCTCATCCGCGCAGTCGACGACGAGATGCTCGCCGGGCTGCTCGACGCGATCGAGCCGCACGGCCTGCAGGACGAGCTCGCTGCGCTCAGCGCACGGCTGCCCGCGGCGGACATGCGGGCGTTCGCGAAGCGGATGGCGGCCCAGAATGCATGATTTGCGCCAGCGTCGCCGGGTATGGTGGCTTTGTGGGAGGACGCACAAAGGGAGCAGAGGCCTATGGCGCCGTCGGCCGCTCCGAGTGGATGGACGTCGACTGGCAGGAGCACCTGCGCTGGGTGCGCGTCCGGGACCGCTGGATGAACATGGTCGACATGGGCTCCGGCCCGCCGGTGGTCTTCATCCATGGGTTGTCGGGCTGCTGGCAGAACTGGCTCGAGCAACTTCCGCTCTTCGCCCGCGACCATCGCGTGATCGCCGTCGACCTGCCCGGCTTCGGCCAGTCGGAGATGCCCGTCGAGGAGATCTCGATCAGCGGCTACGCCGACGCGATCGACGAGTTGATGGGCGAGCTGGAGATCGAAGAGGCGCGGATCATCGGCAACTCGATGGGCGGCTTCATCGGTGCCGAGCTGGCGATTCAGCACCCCGAGCGCGTCGAGCGCCTCGTGCTCGTCGCGGCGGCCGGCCTGAGCATCGAGTCGATTCGCACCGAGCGCAAGCAGGGGATCCGCCATCGGGCCGAGAACCTCGTGTTCTTCACGCTCGGCCACATCGCATCGCGCTCGCACCAGGTCGCGCTGCGCCCGCGCCTGCGCCACGCGCTGCTGATGCTCGTCGCCGCGCATCCGCAGCAGCTGCCCGGCCCGCTCGCCGCCCAGCAGGTGCTCGGCTCCGGCAAGCCCGGCTTCTCCGACGCGCTGGAGGCCATGTGCCGCTACCCGCTGCGCGACCGGCTCGAGAAGATCGCCTGCCCGACGCTCATCGTCTGGGGCGAGAAGGACATCCTCGTCCCCGTCAAGGATGCGGCGATCTTCGAGGAGCTCATCCCGGACTCGCGCAAGATCATCTACAAGGACACCGGCCACGTCTCGATGATGGAGCGCCCCGAGCGCTTCAACTCCGACGTGAAGGCCTTCCTGGACGAGGCCCCCGGTGAGCAGCAGCCCGCGCCGCAGCAGGCGCCCGCCGCCGCCTCCTAGCACCCGCTGCGTGAGCCCCGTCGCCGACGCACCGCGCGGACGGCCGCCGTGGATCGACGTCGACTGGCGCGCGCACCTGCGGTGGGTGCCGGTCAGGGGCCGCCCGGTGAACGTGCTCGACATCGGCGAGGGCCCGGTCGTGGTCTTCCTGCACGGCCTGTCGGGCTGCTGGCAGAACTGGCTCGAGAGCATCCCGCCGCTGGCGGGCGATCACCGCGTCATCGCGATCGACCTGCCCGGCTTCGGCGAGTCGCCGATGCCCGCGGAGCCGATCTCCGTCAGCGGCTACGCGCGGACGGTCGTTGATCTGCTCGATGAGCTCGGCGTGCCGGAGGCGACGATCGTCGGCAACTCGATGGGCGGCTTCGTCGGGTGCGAGATCGCGATCCGCTTCCCGGCCCGCGTGCAGCGGCTCGTGCTCGTCGCGCCGGCTGGGCTGTCGCTGCGCCACATGCGCCACGAGCGCAGGCGCGGCCTGCGCGCCCGGGCGCAGAACGTCCTCTTCTTCGGGCTCGGCCGCCTCGCGCGGCGCACTGACGTCGTCGTGCGCAGCCGGCGCCTGCGCCGCGCCCTGCTGCTGCTCGTCGT
>DASYVZ010000510.1:0-2369 GCA_035936515.1 Solirubrobacteraceae bacterium
GTCCCAGAGCGCCATGTCGACCGCGGCGAGCGCCTGCGGCAGGTCGTCGGCGGCGCGACACGCGTCGAGCAGCTCGCCTCCGGACCGGTCCTCGTCGCTGGCCTCGAGGACGCCGCGATAGGCCTCGAGCGCGGCACGCGCGCGGGCGGGGGAGACGCCGTCGTAGGGCTCCAGCGGCGCCGCCTCGCCACGGCCGCGGACGCCGTCGGCGCCCTCGATCTCGAGCTCGTAGATCTCGCGCCGATCGATGACGCCGTAGGCGGCCCGCAGCGGGCTGCGGAAGCGCAGCGTTCGCGCCTCGATCGTCACGCGCACGAGCGGCCGGCCCCGGTCGAAGACATCACGGTCCGGTTGCGCTCACCGCGTCATGCCCGCTAGCTCGCCAGCACACCCGCGCTCAGCAGCAGGCAGAACCCGAGCTGCAGCATCCCGGTCTGCCCGAGCGCCTCGTTGAGCGTGGGGCCATCGGCGTGGCTGCGCACCGTGCGGGCCAGGCGAATCGCGAGCGGCAGCGTCAGCCATGGCAAGAGCAGCCACGGCGACAGGGAGCCCAGCAGCCAGGGCAGCGGCGCCGCGAGGTAGGCGACGTAGAGCATCAGCCCGTAGACCGTGCGCGCGCGATCGCGCCCGAGGCGCACCGCGAGGGTGCGCTTGCCGGCGCGCCGGTCGCCGTCGAGATCGCGGACGTTGTTGACGACAAGGATGGCGGCGGCGAGCAGTCCGACCGGCACCGCGAGCAGGAATGCCTCGGCGGGCCAGGACTGGATCTGGGCGAACGTCGACCCCGTCACCGCAGCGATGCCGAAGAACAGGAAGACGAAGACCTCCCCGAGGCCCTCGTAACCGTAGGGCTTGGGCCCGCCCGTGTACAGGACGCCGGCGGCAATCGATGCGATGCCGACGAACAGCAGCTCGATCCCGGCGGCGAACACGAGGTACAGCCCGCAGATCACCGCGAGGCCGAACGTCACGTACGTCGCGATCAGCACCTGGCGCGGCGGGACCAAGCCGCCGGCCGTGACGCGCACCGGCCCGAGGCGGTCGTCGCTGTCTGCGCCGCGCCGCGCGTCCGAGTAGTCGTTGGCGAGGTTCGTGCCGATCTGGATGAGGATCGACCCCAGCAGCGCCGCGATGAACGGCCCGACCCGGAAGATCCCGGCCGCGACCGCCAGCGAGGTGCCCACGAGCACCGGCGCCACCGCGGCCGGCAGGGTGCGGATGCGCGCGGCCATGAGCCAGATGCGCAGCGCGGGGGTGCTGGGGGCGGTGGCGGCCATGCGCGTGAAGCTAGTCGGTCGTGCGGAGCAAGCGGCGAAACGGTCGCTACGGCCGCTTCGGGAACCGGGAGAAGTCCGGCCGGCGCTTCTCGCGGTAGGCGTCGCGCCCCTCCTGCGCCTCGGGGTTCTCGTAGAAGAGGAGGTTGGCGTCATGGGCGAGCTGCTGGATGCCGCTGAAGCCATCCTCGCTGGCGTTGAAGCTCGCCTTGACGAGGCGCAGCGCGAACGGCGACATCGCGAGCATCTCGCGACACCAGGCGACCGTCTCCTCCTCCAGCGACGCGAGCGGCACGACGGTGTTCACGAGCCCCATCGCGAGCGCTTCGGAGGCGTCGTACTGGCGGCACAGAAACCACATCTCCTTGGCCTTCTTCGGACCGACCAGCGACGCCAGCAGGCCGGCGCCGAAGCCGCCGTCGAAGGAGCCCACGCGCGGGCCGACCTGTCCGAAGCGGGCGTTGTCGGCGGCGATCGACAGGTCGCAGACCAGATGCAGGACATGGCCGCCGCCGATCGCGAAGCCGGCGATCATCGCGACGACCGGCTTGGGCGTGCGGCGGATCTGGACGTGCAGGTCGGTGACGTGAAAGCGCCCGACCGCGCCGGGCTTACCGGGCTCGGTCAGATAGCCGGTGTCGCCGCGGACGTTCTGGTCGCCGCCCGAGCAGAAGGCGAGCTCGCCCTCGCCGGTCAGGACGATCACGCCGACCGCCGTGTCCTCGCGAGCGCGCTCGAGCGCCTGGGAGATCTCGACGATCGTCTGCGGACGGAAGGCGTTTCGCACCTCGGGGCGGTCGATCGTGATCTTCGCGATCCCGTCTGCGCTGAGCTCGTAGCGGATGTCGGTGTACTCGCCCTCGCCCGCCGTCCACTCGATCGCCATGCCTGCAGGCTACTTTCCCCTGCAGCGATGCTCGTCGAATCGTGGCTTCAGCGCGCGGCACGGACCCGGCCCGACCTCGTCGCGCTGCGCGCCGACGACGGCGCGCTGAGCTACGTCGAGCTGCACGAGGCCGCGACGCTTGCCGCACAGCGCCTCAGCGCGCTCGGCGTGCGGCCGGGCGACCGCGTCGGGATCGCGCTGCCCGCGCG
>DASYVZ010000511.1:0-2090 GCA_035936515.1 Solirubrobacteraceae bacterium
GCGCACTGGCGTGGTGGGGTAGACGGGCGACATGCTCCGCCAAGGACCGATTCCCCGCTTCGTCCACGGAATCATCGACTACGGCTATGCGGCGCTCCTGATCGTGGCGCCGTTCCTGATCGGCTTCAGCGACGAGGGCGCGGCGACGGCCGTGTCGATCGTCGCCGGGATCATCGTGCTGATCGGCGCCGCGACGACCGAGGGCTTCCGCACCAGCCTGATCAAGTCGCTGCCGGTCACCGGCCACATCGCGCTCGACCTCGTGCTGGCCGGCGCGATGGTCGCGTCGCCCTTCCTGTTCGGCTTCAGCGAGGAGGGCACCCCGACCGCGTTCTTCATCGTCGCGGGGATCGTCGCGCTGCTCGTCACGCTGGCGACCCGCTGGCTGCCGGAGAAGGCCGCCCGCGCGTCGTAGCGAGGTCCTCGACCGCGACGTCCGGCAGCAGCCGCGCGAGCGGCCGCGGCAGCCACCAGTTCCAGCGGCCGAGCAGCTCCATCGCCGCCGGCACGAGCACGAGGCGCACGATCGTCGCGTCGACGGCGATCGCCACCGCGCAGCCGAGGCCGATCTGCTGGATCGACGGCAGCCCGGTGAAGACGAAGACCAGGAACACGGCGACCATGATCAGCGCGGCGCTCGTGATCGTCTTCGCGCTCGTGGCGAGACCCTCTGCGACCGCGCGGGCGGTGTCGCCGGTCGCCAGCCAACGCTCGCGGATCCGGGTCAGCAGGAACACCTCGTAGTCCATCGACAGGCCGAAGACCACCGCGAGCACGAGCGGCGGGGTGATCGTGTCGACCTCGTCGAACGCCAGCGCGAGCACGCCGTACGCAGCGCCGATCGACAGCAGGTTCATCGCCACCGCCTTCAGCGGTAGCACCACGCTGCGCAGCAGCACGAGCAGCACGAGGAACGACAGGCCGAGCACGAACAGGGCGATCTTCGGCATCGAGCCGGCGACGAGGTCGTGGAAGTCGGCGACCGTGGCGGTCGTGCCACCGACCAGCGCGCCGTCGCCGGTGCGCTCGCGGAGACGGTCGATGGTGGCGACCGCGCGATCGGACTCGCCGTCGGTGTCCAGCCGCGCGAGCAGCAGCGCCGACCTGCCGTCCTCCGCGATCCGCGGCCGCTCGACGCTCGTCACCGCGCGGTCGCGCAGCAGCTCTCGCCGCAGCTCGGCAAGCCGCGCGCGGTCGGTGGTCTGCGCGACCACCTTGACCGGCGTGGCCAGCCCCTTCCCGGTCACGGTCGCCGCCGCCTCGAACCCCACGCGCGTCTCGTGCGACCGGTCGAGCTGGCGCAGCGCACCGTTCTCGGTCTCCAGATCGAGCGCGGGCGCGGCGAGCGCGAGCAGCACCGCGCCGGCGGCCAGCATGGCGATCACCGGGCGGCCCATCACCGCGTTCGTCCAGCGGCCCCAGAACGTCTCGTGGTGCGGGCGGTGGCGGCGCACGCGGCGCCGGGCGAGCAGGTTCCCGACGAAGCCGCCCGGCGCCCAGGCGCGCCTGCCGAGCAGCGAGATCAGCACCGGGAGCAGCGTGGCGGCGGCGAGCATCGCCATCGACACGACGACGATCGCTCCGATCGCCATCGACCGCAGCGCGGTGGTGTTGACGAGGAACAGCCCGGCGAGGCTGGCGATCACGGTCAGCCCGCTGAAGATCACGGCCAGGCCGGAGGTCGCGAGCGCGACGCCGCGCGCCTCGTCGGGCGGCCGGCCGCCGCGGACCTCCTCGCGGTAGCGCGCGAGCACGAAGAGCGAGTAGTCGACCGCGACGCCGATGCCGACCATCGACGCCATGTTCGTGACGAACACCGACATCTCGGTGGCCAGGCTGAGGAAGTAGATGACTGCGCCGGTCACGACGACCGCGCCGGCACCGAGCGCCAGCGGCAGCACGGCCGCCGCGAACGACCCGAACACGGCGAGCAGCACGAGCGCGACGATCGGGAAGCCGCGCAGCTCGGCCGCCCTGACGTCCTGCTTGGCCTCCTCCTGGAGCGCCGACCACAGCGCGCCCTGCCCGATGAGGTGCAGCGCGACGTGGTCGCGGGGCTCGCCGGGATGGATCGCCGCGCGGAGGTCGTG
>DASYVZ010000512.1:0-10522 GCA_035936515.1 Solirubrobacteraceae bacterium
ACACTTCGACGCCAGGGCGCGCGATCGCGCCGATCGGCGTAGAGTCGTTTCGGTCTTCGCGTTCCGAGGAGGACGTCTGACCGGTAGTCGT
Organism: Solirubrobacteraceae bacterium; assembly: GCA_035936515.1. Lineage (GTDB taxonomy): Bacteria > Actinomycetota > Thermoleophilia > Solirubrobacterales > Solirubrobacteraceae > CADCVQ01. The sequence continues at coordinate 92 of DASYVZ010000512.1, forward strand.
AGTCACGACGCAGGGCTGGAGCGCAGGGCGCGACAGGTCGGTGGCGCGACTGCGTGGAGCAGTCCACGTTCCGTCGAGCCGTGGACGTCACCGCAGCGCTACGCGCCCGCGGTGCCCGGCGGGCCGGCGCCGAGCGACGGCGCCGGGCGCTCCTCGGGCACGAGCCACACGACGCCCAGCGGCGGCAGCGTGACCTCGGCCGAGCAGGGCTGTCCGTGCCACGGCAGCGGCTCGGACTCGACGCCGCCGAGGTTGCCGGTATCCGTGCCGCCGTAGAAGGCCGAGTCGGTGTTCACGGATTCCACCCAGCGGCCCGAGCGCGGCAGGCCCAGCCGGTAGCCCTCCCGCGGAACGGGCGACAGGTTGGCGACGGCGACGAGGACGTCCTCGGAGGCGTCCTCTCCGACCCGCGCGAACGCGACGACGTTGGCGTCGGCGTCGTTGGGCTCGATCCAGTAGAAGCCGCGCGGGTCGAAGTCGATCTCGTAGAGCGCCGGGGTGTCGCGCAGGACGCCGTTGAGGTCGCGGATCAGCGCCTGCACGCCGGAGTGATCACCCTGCTCGAGCAGGTGCCAATCCAGCGAACGGCTGTGGCTCCACTCGACCTCCTGGGCGAACTCCTGGCCCATGAACAGCAGCTTCTTGCCGGGGTGCGCCCACATGAACGCGTACAGCGCGCGCAGGTTGGCGAACTTCTGCCAGCGGTCGCCCGGCATCCTGCTGATGAGCGAGCCCTTGCCGTGCACGACCTCGTCGTGCGACAGCGGCAGGATGAAGTTCTCGCTGAACGCGTAGACGAGCGCGAACGTCAGCTCGTGGTGGTGGTAGCGCCGGTGGATCGGGTCCTGCTGGAAGTAGCCCAGCGTGTCGTGCATCCAGCCCATGTTCCACTTGAAGCCGAAGCCCAGGCCGCCGAGGTACGTCGGGCGCGAGACGCCCGGCCACGCCGTCGACTCCTCGGCCGCGGAGACGACGCCGGCCTCCTCGCGGTGCAGCACCTCGTTGAGCTCCTTGAGAAACGCGACCGCCTCGAGGTCCTCGCGGCCGCCGAACTCGTTGGGCACCCACTCGCCCGCCTTGCGCGAGTAGTCGCGGTAGAGCATCGACGCGACGGCGTCGACGCGGATGCCGTCGCAGTGAAACTCGCGCGCCCAGAACAGCGCGTTGGCGAGCAGGAAGTTGCGCACCTCGTTGCGCCCGTAGTTGAAGACGAGCGTGCCCCAGTCGGGATGCTCGCCGCGCCGCGGGTCCTCGTGCTCGTACAGCGCGGTGCCGTCGAAGCGCGCCAGCGCCCAGGCGTCGCGCGGGAAGTGCGCCGGGACCCAGTCGAGGATCACGCCGATGCCGTGCTCGTGCATCCGGTCGACGAACGCGCGAAAGTCGTCGGGCGAGCCGAACCGCGGCGTCGGGGCGAAGTACGAGGTCACCTGGTAGCCCCAGGACCCGCTGAACGGATGTCCCATGACCGGCATGAGCTCGATGTGCGTGAAGCCGAGGTCCGCGACGTACGAGGCGAGCTCGTCCGCGAGCTCGACGTACGTCAGCGGCCGGTTGTCCTCCAGCGGGTTCAGCCGCCAGGAGCCGAGGTGCACCTCATAGGTCGCCATCGGCCGCACGAACGGCGTGGCCTGCGCGCGCCGGGCGAGGTAGTCCGCGTCGTTCCACTCGTACGACGAGGCGTGCACGATCGATGCCGTCTGCGGCGGCAGCTCGGTCTGGAACGCGAACGGGTCGGCTTTGAGCAGCAGCTCACCGGACTGCGCGCGGATCTCGAACTTGTAGCGCGCGCCGGCGCCGACGGCCGGGACGAACAGCTCCCAGATCCCCGAGCCGCCGAGCGTGCGCATCATGTGCAGGCGCCCGTCCCAGAAGTTGAAGTCGCCGACGACCGAGACCGACCGCGCGGCGGGGGCCCAGACGGCGAACGAGGTGCCGCGAACGCCGTCGAGCTCGCGCGGATGTGCGCCCATCTTCGACCACAGCTGCTCGTGGCGGCCCTCGCGGAAGAGGTGCTCGTCCATGTCCGACAGCGTCGGCGCAAAGCGGTACGGGTCCTGCGTGACCCAGGTGCCGCCGTCGGCGTAGCGCACCTCGAGCTCATATTCGTGCGGCAGCGAGGCGCCGCGCAGCTCGCCCTCGAACAGGCCGGCGGGATGGATGCGATCGAGCTCCACGCCTTCGGGCAGCACGACGACGCCTTCAGCGGCCGGGTGCAGCGCGCGGATCGTCACCCCGTCGGCAGAGGCGTGGGCACCGAGGATCGCGTGCGGATCGTGGTGGTCGCGGGCGACGAGCTGGTCGAGCTGAGCGGTGGTCACGGGGGCGAAGTCAGTCATCGTCGTCCTCTTGCAGCAGTCGGGCGATTCCGGCAACGGGAATCGCCACCCATTCGGGGCGGTTGTTGAGCTCGTAGCGCAGTTCGTAGACCGCCTTCTCGAGTTCGAAGATCGCCAGCAGCTTCTCGATCGCGGGCCGTCCCGCCGGCAGCAGCGACGGGTCGACGGTCGCCATGTACGCCCCCAGGAAGCCGCTGCGCGCCTGCTCCTCCCAGCCTTCCTGCGCGGGCACCCCGCGCAGCAGCTTCGACGCCGACGCGGCATAGGCGAACGAGCGCAGCATCCCCGCCACGTCGCGCAGCGGCGAGCGCTTGCGGCGGCGCTCGAGCAGCGAGCGGGCGGGCTCGCCCTCGAAGTCCAGGATGATCCAGCCAGCGTCGCGCAGCATGGTCTGCCCGAGGTGGTAGTCGCCGTGGTGTCGGATCAGCCGCCCGCCGACGCCGACGTGCGACATCGCCTGCAGGCGGTCGCGCACCTCCTCGCCGCGGCCGGCGATCGGATCCAGCGCGGGATCGTCGGGCAGGTCGAGGAACACCTGCTCGATCTGCTCGTCGATGGTCGCCGTCAGCAGCGACAGCGCCTCGGCGCTGGGCTCCTCCGGCGCGAATGCCGGGTCGGTCATGTCCGAGGCGAGCACGCTGTGCATCTCCCCCGTCGCCGCGCCGAGCTCGGGGATCCGGGCGAGCACCCCGGCCGGGTCGTCGAGCGCGAGTTCCCAGCCATCGCGCGCCTCGCCGATGAACTCCTGCATGATCCCGAGCGTCGCCTGCATGAGCTCGCCGGAGTAGTCGTACCAGCCCGTCAGCGTGGCGACGTTCTCAAATCCGCGCGAGGACAGGAAGCGCAGCATCTCGAGCTCCGGGTTCAGGCCGGGCTCGAGGCGCCGAAAGACCTTCAGCACCTGCTGCTCACCGAAGACGATCGACGAGTTGGACTGCTCGGCGCCCATCGGGCGGATCTCGCCGGTCGGCTCCAGGCCCCCATGGAAGGACACCCCGTCGACGACGGCCTCCGCACCGAGCATGCCGGCGAGCAGCCGCAGCGCGTCGTCCTCGCCCGGCAGCAGCTGGTAGAGCTCGTGCTTGCCGTACTGAAAGCGCGTCTCGACGAAGTCGATCTCCAGCGCCGGCGATTCGCTCAGGCCGACCCGCTCGAGCACGGTCACCGACGCGACCTCGCGCGACTTGGAGGCAAACCAGCGCTGCTCGGTGACCCACTCCTCGAGCGGGCGGTCGATGTGGTCGGGCAAGCTCACTCGGGGTCCTCCTCAAGTGTGAACCAGAAGAACCCGCGCGGCGCGAGGGTCAGCAGGTAGGGCAGCTCGCCGACGCGCGGGAAGGCGGCCCGCCCGAACATCTCCACCGGGCGGCGGCCGCTGTACCAGCTCAGGTCGAGCTCGACGGCCTGCGCCGAGCGCCCGACGTTGTGCACGCACAGCACGACGTCGTCCTCGTACGTGCGGATGCACGCGAAGATCTTCGGGTTGGCGGGCGTCAGCGCCTCGAACGAGCCGAGGCCGAACACCGGATGCTCCTTTCTCAGCGCGATGAAGCGCCGCAGCCAGCGCAGCAGCGAGCTCGGCGTGCGCAGCTGGGCCTCGACGTTGACCGCCTGGTAGCCGTACACGGGGTCCATCAGCGGCGGCGCGTAGAGCTGGGCGAAGTCCGCGCGGCTGAAGCCGCCGTTGCGGTCGCCGGTCCACTGCATCGGGGTGCGGACGCCGTCGCGGTCGCCGAGGTAGACGTTGTCGCCCATGGCTATCTCGTCCCCGTAGTAGAGGACCGGCGAACCCGGAAGGCTGAAGAGCATCGCGTGCAGCAGCTCGATCTCGTCGCGGCCGCCGTCCATGAGCGGCGCGAGGCGGCGGCGGATGCCGAGGTTGAGCTTCATCCGCGGGTCCTTGGCGTACTCGGTGTACATGTAGTCGCGTTCCTCGTCGGTGACCATCTCGAGCGTCAGCTCGTCGTGGTTGCGCAGGAACAGGCCCCACTGGCAGTTGCGCGGGATGTGCGGCGTCTGAGCGAGGATCTCGAGGATCGGCGCGGCCTCCTCGCGGCGCAGCGCCATGAACATCCGCGGCATGACGGGGAAGTGGAAGGCCATGTGGCACTCGTCGCCGTCGCCGAAGTACTGCACGACGTCGGCCGGCCACTGGTTGGCCTCCGCGAGCAGGACGCGGTCGGGGTACTCGTCGTCGACGGTCTTGCGCACGAGCTTGAGGAACTCGTGCGTCTCGTCGAGGTTCTCGCAGTTCGTGCCCTCGCGCTCATAGAGGTAGGGCACGGCGTCGAGGCGAAAGCCGTCGAGGCCGGCCTCGAGCCAGAAGCGCAGGACGTCGAGCATCGCCTCCTGAACCTCGGGGTTGTCGTAGTTGAGGTCGGGCTGGTGGTGGAAGAAGCGATGCCAGTAGTAGGCGCCGGCCGTATCGTCCCACGTCCAGTTGGAGGTCTCGGTGTCGATGAAGATGATCCGCGCATCCTGGTAGCGCGTCGGGTCGTCCGACCAGACGTACCAGTCGCGCTTCGGGCTCTCCGGGCTCGAGCGCGCCTCCTGAAACCACGCGCAGTCGCTCGACGTGTGGTTCATGACGAGGTCGGCGATGACGCGGATCCCCCGCTCGTGCGTCGCGGCGATGAACGAGCGGACGTCGTCCATCGTCCCGTAGTCCTCGTGGACGCCGTAGAAGTCGGCGATGTCATAGCCGCCGTCGCGCATCGGCGAGGGGTACATCGGCAGCAGCCAGATCACGTCGACGCCGAGCCACTGCAGGTAGTCGAGCTTCTCGGTCAGGCCGCGAAAGTCGCCGTGGCCGTCGCCCGTGCCGTCGTAGAAGCCGCGCAGGTGGATCTCGTAGAAGAGCGCCGTCTTGAACCACAGCGGATCAGACTCAAACCAGTTCTGGACCGGTGTCATGGCGAGAGATCCCTCGCCGAGGAGGCCCCGGCGATCGTCGAGCAGTGGCGCGCGGTCATGCGACCCGCAGCAGGTGCGCGACGCGGTAGGGGTCCAGCCGTACGAAGTTTCGCCCCATGCGCCAGTCGAAGCTCTCGCCCGACAGCAGGTCGGTGACCGTGAAGACCGGCGCCAGGCCGAGTCCGTAGGGCACGACGACGACCCCCTCCTGCGCGCTGACCGGGTCGAGCGTGACGACGGTGATGACGGTGTTGTCGCCCGTTCGCTTGGCGTAGGCGATCAGCGAGTCGTTCTCGGTCGCCAGAAACTGGATGTTGTCGAGGTGTTCGAAAGCGGCGTTCTCGCGGCGGATCGTGTTGATGCGCTCGATGAGCGACAGCAGCGGGCCGCCGAGCGAGCGCTCCTTGATCTCGTACTTCTCGGAGTGGTCGTACTCCTCGCTGCCGGGGGCGACGGCGACACGCTCGAAGTTCTCGAAGCCCGAGTAGATGCCGTACGTCGGGCTCAGCGTCGCGGCCAGCACGAGCCGGCTGGCGAACTTCGGCGGCCCGCCGGACTGCAGCTCCTCGGTGAGGATGTCGGGCGTGTTGACGAAGAAGTTCGGGCGGTAGTAGTCCTGCATGCCGCTCGTCGCGAGCTCGGTGACGTAGTCGGTCAGCTCCCACTTGGAGCTCTTCCACGTGAAGTACGTGTAGGACTGGTTGAAGCCGACCTTCGCGAGCTGGCGCATCATCGCCGCCCGTGTGAAGGCCTCCGCCAGGAAGATGATCTCCGGGTGCTTCTTGCGCATCTCCGCGATGAGCCACTCCCAGAAGGCCAGCGGCTTGGTGTGCGGGTTGTCGACGCGAAAGACCTTCACGCCGTGGCCGGCCCAGTAGGCGACGACGTCGCGCAGGGCGTTCCACAAGCCCTGCCAGTCGTCTGACTCCCAGTTGACGTTGTAGATGTCCTGGTACTTCTTGGGCGGGTTCTCGGCGTACTTCAGCGTCCCGTCGGGACGCCGGTTGAACCACTCGGGATGCTCGGTCAGCCACGGGTGGTCGGCGGAGCACTGGATCGCGAAGTCCAGCGCGATGTCGATGCCGTACTGCCCGGCCGTGGCCACGAGCGTGTCGAAGTCCTCGATCGTGCCGAGGTCGGGGTGGACCGCCGTGTGGCCGCCGACTTCGCGGTCGCCGATCGCCCACGGCGACCCCGGATCACCGGGAGCGGCGGTGAGCGCGTTGTTGACGCCCTTGCGGTTCGTCACGCCGATCGGGTGGACCGGCGGAAGGTAGAGGACGTCGAACCCGAGGTTGGCCAGCTCGGGAATCTGCTTCTCGACGCCGCGAAAGCCGCCCCACGAACGCGGAAAGAGCTCATACCAGGCGCCGGCGCGCGCCCGCACGCGATCGACCTCGACGCCCAGCGTCGCGTCCATCGTCGTCGAGCGGCTGCGGTCGGGGTAGCGCTCGATGATCTGAAAGAGCTCCGGATCGAGGGCGATCTGGGGGCTCGGCACCTTGTCGCGCAGGCAGGCGAGCGCGCGCTCGATGCGCTGGCGGTCCTTGCCCTTCGCGCGGCCGACGGCCTGCTCGAGCAGCACCTCGCCCTCGGACAGCTCGCCCGAGAGATCCTGCTGCCCGGCATCGAGCTTGCGCCGGATCTCCTCGCGCCAGGTCGCAAAGGCATCCGTCCAGGCCTCGATCGTCCAGCTGTAGCGGCCGAGCCGGTCGACGGAGAACCCGCCCGCCCAGCGATCGCCGCCGACGTGCGCGTCGATGCGGATCATCGGGCTCTCGATCCACTTGCGCGATCCGGGGGCGCAGGAGCGGACGACCGCGCGCAGCACGTCATGGCCGTCAGAGAAGATGTCCGCGCTCACCCCCACGTCGTCGCCGACTGTTCGCTTCGACGGATAGCGGCCACAGTCGATCATCGGCGCCGCGCCTCCGATCTGGATCCGGGGCGGCGGTTTGGCGTTCTTGGGCAAGGGCACTCCCTGACACTCTCTCCGTTTCCCGCGGTTCGTAACGTGACGGCACAGCTTCTCCAGCGCTCAGCAGGCGTCCAGCTGCATCCAACCAGCCTCGCCGCGGGGAGGCTGGGCGACGACGCCTACCGCTTCGTCGATTGGCTGGTCGACGCGGGCCAGACGTGGTGGCAGATGCTGCCGCTCGGCCCGCCCGACCGCGCCCGCTCACCGTACAAGGCGGCGTCGGCGTTCGCCGCCTGGCGCGGCCTGCTGGCCGAGCCCGCGGCGCCGGTCTCCGACGACGATATCGAGCGGTTCCGCTCCGCCGAGTCGTTCTGGATCGGCGACTGGGAGGCGGTCGCGGGCGGTCGGCGCGCGGTCGCCGACCAGGTGCGCTTCGCGCGCGAGTGGGGCGCTCTGCGGGCGTACGCGAACGAGCGCGGGGTGCGCCTCATCGGCGACGTGCCGATCTACGTCGCGCCCGGCAGCGCCGACCACCGCGCGCATCCGGAGCTCTTTCGCAGCGGCGAGGTCGCGGGCGTGCCGCCCGACGCCCTGAGCGCGACCGGACAGCTGTGGGGCAACCCGCTGTACGACTGGCCTGCGCTGCAGCGCCGCAACTACCGCTGGTGGACCGAGCGCCTGCGGCGCACGTTCGCGATGTTCGACGTCACGCGGATCGACCACTTCCGCGGGTTCGTCGCCTACTGGGCGGTCCCCGACGGCGCGACCGACGCGCGCGGCGGGCGCTGGCGTCGCGGCCCCGGGGGTGCGGTGTTCGACGCCGCCGCGCGAGAGCTCGGCGAGCTGCCGGTGATCGCCGAGGACCTCGGCGTCATCACGAAGCCGGTCGAGCGCCTGCGCCGCTCGCTCGGCTTCCCGGGGATGGTCGTCATGCAGTTCGGCTTCGATCCCGACGACCCGCACGGGCCGCACCGCCTGGAGAACCACGAGACCGACAGCGTCGTCTACACCGGCACGCACGACACCGACACGCTGCGCGGCTGGTGGGACGGCCTGCCGGACGCGACGCGCGCGGCGGCTTGGAATGCGATCCACGCCGGCGGCTTCGACGAGCGCGACCCGTGGTGGTCGATCATCCGCCTGGCCTACGCGTCGCCGGCGCGGCTGGCGATGATCCAGGCCCAGGACGTGCTCGGCCTCGGCAGCGAGGCGCGCATGAACATCCCGGGCCGGGCGACGGGATCGTGGCGCTGGCGGATGGCGCCGGGGGCGCTGACCGCCGAGCATGCCAAGCGCCTGCGCGCCGCGGCGCAGGAGGCCGGCCGGACCCGCTGACCAGCAGTCGGCTCAACCGCGCTTAGGGCGCAAGCTGTGCGTACATCGGCAATGTGACGGATGTCACCATCGTCACCGCTGCTGTCGCGCAGGATTGCTGGATGCTCAGCCTGCTTCAACGCCGCAAGACCGAGCAGACGCCGGGAGGCACCGCTGCGGACATCTCCGGCTCGGTCAGCGACAGCCAGCTTGCCATCGGCGAGCACATCGTCCAGAACAACATCGCCGCGGGCGCGATCGTCAACCAGATCGCGGGCCAGCAGGGCCCGATCCCACCGCGCGCTCGCGACAAGCCCGTCTCGGTGAAGCCGCGCGAACCCCCGCGCCTCGTCGGGCGCGACAAGGAGCTTGTGGCGGCCACCTCGGCGCTCGCGGCACGCGAGCCCGTTCAGTTCAGCGGCCGCGCCGGTGCCGGCAAGACGGCGATGCTGCGCCACCTCGCCCACGGCACGGTCGGCGCCTTTCCCGACGGCGTCATCTACTACCGCTCGCGCAGCGAGTCGCTCGACGACCTGCTCCTGCGCATCTTCGAGTTCCTCTATGCCTGCGAGGAGCGCCTGAAGCCGACGAGCGCGGAGCTGTGCCTGTATCTCGAGGACACGCAGGCACTCCTCCTGCTCGACGACGTCGACCTCGAACGCGAGGACCTCGAGACGCTGCTGCTCACCCTCCCGCGGTCGGTGTTCGTGTTCGGCTCACCCGAACGGTCGTTGTGGTGCGACGGGACCGCGATCGGCCTGCGTGGGCTCGGCGACGATGCGGCGCTCATGCTCGTCGAGCAGTACCTCGGGCGCCCGCTCGCCAGCCACGAGGCCGGGGACTTCGCCGCGCTCTGCCGCGCGCTCGACGGGCAGCCCCTGCAGATCATCAAGGCCGTGAGCCAGGTTCGCGAAGAGGGCGTTCCGGCGAGCGAGCTCGTCCCCTCCGGTAAGCCGTTTCCATCCGCTCCGGAGCAGCTCGGCGCGCAGATCGTCGAGACGCTGACGCCCGAGGCACGCCAGGCGCTGATGCTGATGGCGGCGCTCGGGGGCGCGCCGCTGCACACAGACCACGTCGCGGCGATGACCGGCTCCCGCGACACCGCGGCGCTGCTGGCCGACCTCGAGGAGCGCGGCCTGGCGAAGTCGCACAGCCCACGCTACTCCGTGACCGACGCGATCGCCGCGCTGCGCCCGACAGACGCCGAATCGCGGTGGCGCAGGCAGCTGCTGACGTACTTCGCCGAGCACGCCGAAGCTCATGCGGCCCAACCGCAGCGTCTGCGCGACGACCTCGAGCCGATCATCGCGACGCTCCGCAGCGGCGCCTCGGCCGGCGACTGGCGCGCGGTCCTGCGTCTGGCGCGCGCAGCCGACCCGATCGCCGCCGCGTCGAAGCTCTGGGGCGCGTGGGCGACGATCCTCGGCATCGCCCTGGACGCCGCGCGGCGCCTGGGCGAGCAGGCGCAGGAGGCGTGGGCGCTGCACCAGCTCGGCACCCGCGCGCTGTGCCTCGGCGACGCCGACGAAGCGCGCCGCCGCCTCGGGGAGGCGCTGCGGATCCGCGAGCGGATCGGCGACCGCGCCGCCGAGATCACGCGGCACAACATGCGCCACCTCCCGGGTGCGCCGCCGCCGAGCCGGCCTCCGGCGGGGCCGGCGGGCACATCGCCGTGGATCGCGCCGCTGTGTGCGGGCATCGTGGCTCTTGCCGTCGGCGGAGGGCTCATCGCCACGAGCCTCGGCGACGACGGGCGCACGGACGCCACACCGGTCGCGAACGGCGGTTTGTTCAGCGAACGCGTGCCCGAGGCCCTCCGCGAGGGCGGACCCGTCGACGGCCTGCGGCTGCCGCGAACGATCCCGGCGGGCTCGCCGCACGATCCCGGCGGCTCTCCGGCCGCGACGCCGACGACACCGGCGATACCGCAGTCGGTCGACGAGTTCGAGC
>DASYVZ010000513.1:0-6180 GCA_035936515.1 Solirubrobacteraceae bacterium
CGCCAGCGCCAGCGCGGCGACGGCCGCCACGGCGCCCGTGCGCAGCGCGGTGACCCCGCGCGCGTCGAGGATCGCCAGCGGCACCCCTGTGCGCGCGTCGGACAGGCAGACGACGCCGCTCACCGTCGGCAGGCCATGGGCCGGGTTGCCCGGGAACGACGTGACCCACTTCAGCAGCGCGAGCTCGCCGCCCCGCGCCGGCATCGCGCGAAAGTCGCCGTAGGGCGGGCTGTCGAGATACACCTTGGGCGGCATCGCCCACTCACCAGCGTGGTGGCGCAGGAAGGCATCGCGCGTCGCCTCGATCGCCGCCGCGGGCGAGACCGCGGCCAGGACGGCGTCGTGATCCAGCAGCGCAAGCTCGGGCATCGATTGCAGGCTACCCGCGCCCTGGCGTGCGCCCGCCGCGCCTACGACAACGGTCCGCTCCGGCCAAACCCCAAAACCCGACTGGAATTGAGCTGTATCATTCCCGCCTTGCCGCTGTCCGCCACCACGGAGCACTGAGACCCCATGGAGCCCACCACCGCCGCCGGTCGCCCAGGGACGCTCGAGAACCCCGAGGTTCGCGACGACGTCCCCGGCCACATCATCCCGATCATCGAGCGCGAGTTCGACGACTTCGACACCGAGTCCCAGCGCTTCCTGCGTGGCGACGTCGAGGAGACGGAGTTCATCAAGTTCCGCCTCAAGCAGGGCGTCTACGGCCAGCGCCAGCCCGCGGTCCAGATGATCCGCGTCAAGCTGCCCTTCGGCGGGATCACGCCGGAGCAGCTCGACGCCTTTGCGGACGTCATCGAGAAGTACGTGCCGCTGCGCAAGGGGCACATCACGACGCGCCAGAACATCCAGCTGCACCACGTCCCCCTGCCCGACGCGGCGGCCGCGATCCGTGAGCTGTCCGACGCGGGGCTGTCCTCGCGCGAGGGCTGCGGCAACACCGTGCGCAACGTGACGGGCGACCCGTGGGCGGGCGTCTGCGACGACGAGGTCTTCGACCTCACGCCCTACGTCGGCGCCTACGTGCGCTACTTCGTGCGCCACCCGACGACCCAGATGATGCCGCGCAAGATCAAGACGGCGTTCGACGGCGCGCCCACCGCCGACCGTTCGCTGACGGGCATCCACGACATCGCCTTCCTCGCCCGTGAGCGCGACGGCGTCCGCGGCGTCGAGGTGCGCGTCGGCGGCGGCACGTCGATCATGCCGCGCATCGCGCCCACCCTCTACGAGTTCGTCGGGCTCGACGACGGCGAGTACCTCAAGGTCGCCGAAGCGTGCTTTCGCATCTTCGATCGCCAGGACTTCCTGCGCGTCAACCGGGCCAGGGCGCGCATCAAGGTGCTCGTCGACAAGGTCGGCATGGAGGCCTTCCGCGAGATGGTCGACGAGGAGCTGGCCGGCGAGTGGGTCGCCGAGCGCGACTTCGACGTCGCCGCGCTGCGCTTCGACGTCGACGAGGAGGCGCTCGCGCCGGCGCCGCCGCAGAGCTCCGCGTCGCCCAACGGCGACGCAGCGGCGTTCGCGCGCTTCTGCGCCGACAACGTGCAGACGCAGCGCCAGCACGGCTTCTCGACGGTCCACGTCAAGGTCACGCGCGGCGACCTGACGCCCGCGCAGCTGCGCGGGATCGGCGAGATCATGCGCCGCTACAGCGGCGGCTTCATGCGCACGACCGTGCACCAGAACTTCCTGCTGCGCTGGGTGCGCGACGAGACCGTCTACGAGGTCTGGCGCGCGCTGGACGAGCTCGGCCTCGCGGAGACCGGGCCGGACACGATCACCGACGTCGTCTCCTGCCCGGGCACGGACTCCTGCAAGCTGGGCATCACGTCGTCGATGGGCCTCAACGCGGCGCTGCAGCAGCGCCTCGAGGAGATGCAGATCACCGATCCGCTGACCCGGGCGCTGCACATCAAGATGAGCGGCTGCCCCAACGGCTGCAGCCAGCATCACATCGCGAACATCGGCTTCTACGGCGCGTCGATCAAGGTCGGCGAGCATACGATCCCCGCATACGTCGCACACGTGGCCGGCAACTTCGAGGGCGGCGAGATCGTCTACGGCCAGCGCCTGAAGGTGCGCCTGGCGGCCAAGCGCGTACCCGACGCCGTCGAGCGCTGGCTGCGCTGGTACGAGGCCGAGCGCCAGCCCGACGAGCCCTTCAACGCCTTCACCGCCCGCGTCGGTGCCAAGGCCTTCGAGGACAAGGTCCGCGATCTCGCCATGCCGGTCGAGTTCGGCGTCGAGACGATGACGACGTTCATCGACTGGAACCGCGACGTTCCCTTCAAGGTCGTCCGCGGCGAGGGCGAGTGCGCGGTCTGAGCGCAGACATCTCGGGGTCCCTCAGCGAGACCCTGCGCCTGGCCGCCGCCCACGAGCGGCTCGTGTTCCTGTGCTCATTCCAGAAGGAGGAGTCCGTGATCCTCGACGAGCTGCTGGCGGTGGCGCCGCACGCGCGCGTCGTGACGATCGACACCGGCGTGCTGTTCGAGCAGACGGTGGCGACGTGGCGCGCGTTCGAGGAGCGCTTCGACCTGAGGATCGAGGTGCAGGAGGCGCGCGGTACGCCGCCGTGGAGCGGGCCCGAGCACTGCTGCGGCACGCAGAAGGTCGCCGCGCTCGAGCGCGCGCTGGCCGGCGCCGACGCCTGGATCAGCGGCCTGCGCCGCGAGCAGGGCCCCACGCGCGCGGAGATCGAGCTCGTCGAGGTGGATGCCCGGCGCGGGGGGATCGCGAAGTACAACCCGCTCGCGCTGTGGACCGAGCACGACCTGTGGGCGCGCATCCACGAGCGCGATCTGCCCTACCACCCACTGCACGACGAGGGGTACGCGTCGATCGGCTGCGCGCCGTGCACGCAGCCGGGCGGCGGCCGCGACGGGCGCTGGGCGGGCACCGACAAGTCCGAGTGCGGACTGCACGTCGTCTAGCCGATGGACCCGCTCGTCATCGTCTTCGGCCTCGGGGTCGGCATCCTCATCGGCCTGACCGGCATCGGCGGAGGCTCGCTCATGACGCCCCTGCTCGTGCTCTTCGCCGGGGTTCCGCCGGTCGTCGCGATCGGGACGGACCTCGCGTACGGGGCGGTGACGAAGACGCTCGGCGGCTGGCGGCACTGGCGCAAGGGCGCCGTCGACCTCGGTGTGTCGGCCTGGCTGGCGGTGGGAAGCGTGCCCGGTGCGCTCGTCGGCGTCTGGCTGCTCGACCGCCTGCACACGTCCTACGGCAAGAGCTTCGAGCCCGCGCTGCTCGTGTCGATCGCGGTCGCCCTCATCCTCGTCGCCGTCACGATCCTCGGGCGCGCGCTGTTCATGCCCAAGCTCGTCGCGCGCGAGCGCCACAGCGTCGAGCGCACGACCCGGGCGAAGGTCCTCGCCGTCGTCATCGGCGCCGTCCTCGGGCTGATCCTCGGAATCACCTCGGTGGGCAGTGGCGCGCTCATCGGCCTGGCGCTGATCCTCGTCTTCCAGCTCACGCCGCACCGCGTCGTCGGGACCGACGTCTTCCACGCCGCGATCCTGCTGTGGGCCGCCGGCGTCGCGCATCTCGCCAGCGGCAACGTCGACTTCCTGCTGATGGGCACGATCCTGATCGGGTCGCTGCCCGGCGTCTGGCTCGGTGCGCACCTCATCGACAAGGTGTCGGCGAACGCGCTGCGGCCGGCCTTGGGCTGCGTCCTGCTGGCGTCGGCGCTCGGCGTCCTGAGCAAGGCCGGCGCGAACGTGCCGCCCGTCGTCCTGATCGGCGTCCCGCTCGTCGTCGGCTTCGGCGCGTACCTGCTGCAGCGCACGCGCGGCCCGGTCGCGCCGCCGTCCGCAGAGCAGGCCGGGGCCGCCGCGACGATCGAGGCATCGGAGCCCGCGGAAACGGTCGAAACGGCCGAGACGGCCGAGCCGGTGCCGGCATGACGGGGCGCCTGACGCACCTGCAGGAGCTCGAGTCCGAGGCGATCCACGTCATGCGCGAAGTCGCCGCCGAGCTCTCCAAGCCCGTGCTGCTCTTCAGCGGCGGCAAGGACTCGATCGTGCTGCTGCGCCTGGCCGAGAAGGCGTTCCGGCCCGGCCGCTTCCCCTTCCCGCTCATGCATGTCGACACGGGCCACAACTTCCCCGAGGTGATCGAGTTTCGCGATCGCCGCGTCGCCGAGCTCGGCGAGCGGCTGGTCGTCGCATCGGTGCAGGCGTCGATCGACGCCGGCCGCGTCAGCGAGGAGACGGGGCCGCGCGCCTCGCGCAACCGCTTGCAGACGACGACGCTGCTCGACGCGATCGAGGAGCACTCCTTCGACGCGGCCTTCGGCGGCGCGCGCCGCGACGAGGAGCGGGCGCGCGCCAAGGAGCGCATCTTCTCCTTCCGCGACGACTTCGGCGGGTGGGATCCGAAGAACCAGCGCCCCGAGCTGTGGAACATCTACAACGGGCGCATCCGCCGCGGTGAGAGCGTGCGCGTGTTCCCGATCTCCAACTGGACGGAGCTCGACGTGTGGGAGTACCTCGCGCGCGAGGAGCTCGAGGTGCCGTCGATCTACTTCGCTCACGAGCGCGAGGTGTTCGAGCGCGACGGGATGCTCTACGCGATATCCGATCACGTCGAGCTGATCGACGGCGAGCAGCCGTTCACGGCCTCGGTTCGCTACCGAACCGTCGGCGACATGAGCTGCACGGGCGCGGTCCGCTCGACCGCCGCCGACCTCGACAGCGTGGTGACCGAGATCGCGGCCACGCGGATCACCGAGCGCGGCGAGACGCGTGCCGACGACCGTGCCACCGAGGCCGCGATGGAGGACCGCAAGGTCGCGGGCTACTTCTGATGGCTGCGCTGGCATCAGCCGATCTGCTGCGCCTGGCGACCGCCGGCTCCGTCGACGACGGCAAGTCGACGCTCATCGGGCGCCTGCTGTTCGACTCAAAGCAGGTCCTGACCGATCAGCTCGAGCATGTCGAGGAGGCCTCGCGGCGGCGCGGCGCGGGGATGGTCGACCTGTCGCTGCTCGTCGACGGACTGCGCGCCGAGCGCGAGCAGGGAATCACGATCGACGTCGCCTACCGCTACTTCGCGACGACGAAGCGCACGTTCATCATCGCCGACACCCCCGGCCACGTGCAGTACACGCGCAACATGGTCACCGGGGCCTCGACCGCCGACCTTGCCGTGATCCTCGTCGACGCACGCAAGGGCCTGCTCGAGCAGTCCAAGCGCCACGCCTACATCTCGTCGCTGCTCGGCATCCCCCACCTCGTGGTCGCGGTCAACAAGATGGATCTCGTCGAGTTCGACGAGGAGGTCTTCGACGCGATCGTGCGCGAGTTCTCCGAGTTCGCGCGCGGGCTCGGCGGCGTGCGCGACATCGTCTACGTCCCGATCAGCGCCAAGCTCGGCGACAACGTCGTGGAGCGGTCGGAGCAAATGCCGTGGTACGGCGGCACGCCGCTGCTCGAGCACCTCGAGAGCGTCCACGTCGCCGACGCACGCAACCTCGACGACGCGCGCCTCCCGGTCCAGTGGGTCATCCGCGACCACGAGACCGACTACCGCGGGTACGCCGGGCAGCTCGCGGGCGGCGTGCTTCGCGCCGGCGACGACGTGCTCGTGCTGCCCTCCCGGCAGACGACGACGATCGCGCGGATCGATACCTACGAAGGGCCGCTGGAGGAGGCCGTCGCGGGGATGTCGGTGACGCTCCTGCTCGCCGACGAGCTCGACGTCTCGCGCGGCGACATCATCTGCCACGCGACGAGCGCGCCAGAGCTCTCCCGCGAGCTCGACGCGACGATCTGCTGGATGGCCGACGCCCCCCTGCGCGTCGGCGCACGCTACGCGATCAAGCACGCCACCCATGGCGCGCGCGCGATCGTCGACGAGGTCGTCGACCGCGTCGACGTCCACACGCTCGCGCCGGACGACGGCGCGACCGAGCTCGCCCTCAACGACATCGGTCGCGTGCGCCTGCGCACCTCCACGCCGATGGCGTTCGACCCGTACGCGCGCAACCGCGCGACGGGCTCGTTCATCCTCATCGACGAGTCGAGCAACGACACGGTCGGTGCTGGCATGATCCGCTGATCGTCAATCGCCGGCCGAAGCTCGAGATCGTCGCTCCCGCCGCCTCGCCCGAGGAGGCGGCGGCGGTCGTCGCCGCGCTGACGCGGTTCATGCGCGACACGGCTCCCACGC
>DASYVZ010000514.1:0-3998 GCA_035936515.1 Solirubrobacteraceae bacterium
TTGACGACGGACTGCTCGAGCTTCTGGGCCTGCATGCCCAGGCGCTTCTTCGCCGTGACGACGTCCGCGATGCCCTTCTTGACCTGCTGCAGCGACTCGAGCTGCCTCGTGTAGCTGTAGTCGAGCGTCTCGCCCGGGTCCTCTGCCTTGTCGAGCAGCTTGGAGATCTTCGCCTTGATGACGGTGGACATCCGTCCGGACATGCCGGCCATCGTGCCTCCTGGGGGGTGGTGGTCTCGTTCTTTCTATCAGGCGCGGCATGCCCGCCTGCGCGGGATCCAACCGATCAATGGCGCCGCGAGCGCGGCGGCGCCCGCGGACACGCACCGCGATGGCCGGCCGGCCGGGCGGCCGCCCTGGGCATCCGTCTGGCAATCCCAACCCGCGGGTGCCGGCGGCGCGTGCCGGCGCGTGTGTTCGCCCGGCGCTCGTCCTAGTCGCCGATTTCCTCGAGCCGTTCGCTTGCCGGCAGCGTGAGGAACTCGACGAACTCGTCGGCGAGCGCCACCTCCTCGAAGATCTCTCGCGAGAGGCCCGGGCGGCCCTCGTTCTCAAACCACTCGTCGTCGCCGACCTCCGCCCGGATCTTTTCCAGCTCGGAGGTCTCGACTGCGTGCACGAGCTCGGCGGTGATCGTGCGTCCGTCCTGAAGCTCGGCGGCGTGACGCACCCACTGCCACACCTGGGCGCGCGCGATCTCTGCCGTGGCGGCGTCCTCCATCATCCCGTAGATCGCGGCCGCGCCGGTGCCGCGCAGCCACGAGGAGATGTACTGGATGGCGACGTTGACGTTGCTGCGCAGGCCCTCCTCGGTGATATCGCCCTCGGTCGCCGGGACGTCGAGCAGCTGCTCGGCGCTCACCTCGACATCGTCGCGGCGACGATCGACCTGGTGCGGCTTGTCGGCGAGGACCTTGTCGAACTCCTGCATCGCCGCCGCCACGGAGTCGGGGTGTGCCACCCACGTACCATCGAACCCGTCGGAGGCCTCGCGCCGCTTGTCCTCGCGCAGCGCGGCGAAGGCCCTTTCGTTGGCCTGCTCGTCGCTGCGGCTGGGGATCTGCGCCGCCATGCCGCCCATCGCATGGGCGCCGCGTCTGTGGCATGTCTTGACGAGCAGCTCGGTGTAGGCGCGCATGAACGGCACCGTCATCGTGACCTTCTTGCGGTCCGGCGTGACGAACTCCGGGCGCGTGCGGAAACGCTTGATCGCCGAGAAGATGTAGTCCCAGCGGCCGGCGTTGAGGCCCGCCGAGTGGTCTCGCAGCTCATAGAGGATCTCATCCATCTCAAACGCGGCCGGCAGCGTCTCGATGAGCACCGTCGCCTTGACCGTCCCGCGCCCCAGCCCGATCTGGTCCTCGGCGAGGTTGAAGACGTCGTTCCAGAGGCGCGCCTCGCGGTGCGACTCGATCTTCGGCAGATAGAAGTACGGTCCCGCGCCGCGCTCGAGCAGCTCGCGGGCGTTGTGAAAGAGGTACAGGCCGAAGTCGACCAGCGCGCCGGCCACCGGCTCGCCGTCGACGACCAGGTGGCGCTCCACCAGATGCCAGCCGCGCGGCCGCACGAGCAGCGTCGCGACCTCCTCGTCGAGCTTGTACTGCTTTGCGTCCTCCTCGTGCTCGATCGTGCCGCGAACCGCGTCGACCAGATTCACCTGGCCGCCGATCATGTTCCTCCAGGTCGGCGAGTTGGAGTCCTCGAAGTCCGCCATGAACCCGCACGCCCCCGAGTTCAGCGCGTTGATGACCATCTTTCGGCTCGTCGGCCCGGTGATCTCGACCCGGCGGTTCTGCAGCGCCTCGGGCTCGGGCGCGATCGTCCACTCGCGGTCGCGCACCGCGCTCGTGCCCGGCAGGAAGTCAAGCGTGCCGCCCGCGTCGAGCTCCTGCTGGCGTTCCATCCGCGTGGCCAGCAGCTCGCGACGCGTACGGTCGAACTCGCGGTGCAACCGCGCCACGAACCGCAGCGCGTCGCTGGTCAGGATCTCGTCGAAGCGCTCGCCCTGCCGCCCCTTGATCTCGATTGCGTGCGCATCCTCAGTCACAACGCCATCCCTCGACCGCTTCGAAGCCAGCTCTCCACCATGCTCCCCCCACGCCGTCATCTCGAACCGCATGATCCGGTTGACGCGAGCGTCGAGCGCGAGCACGGGTGGCGTTTGCTCGCGCCACCGCCCGCTAATGTGCCGCCGATGCTCCGCCCCACCGGCCCTGCCGGCCGCATCGCACTCGTCGTGCTCGCCGCGCTCGTCGTGGCGGGCTGCGGACGCGAGGTGCGCTCCGACGATCCTTCCCAGCCGGCGCTGCTGGCGCCGCCCAGCCAGGCGAAGGAGAACCTCGGCTTCCCCGAGGCCGCGACGAAGAACACGACTCGCGTTCCCGGCACGGACCCGACGCAGACGGCCGCGGCGGTCGCCCGCGCCGTCTTCCCCGATCCGGCGCGCAAGCCCGGTGCGGTGACGATCGTCGACGCCACCGACTGGCGCGTCGCCGTCGCCGCCGCAGCGCTCATGGCCGATCCGTTCCGCGCGCCGATCCTCTTCAGCGACGGCACGAACCTGCCCCGCCCCTCACAGACCGCGCTGGACGCCCTCGCCCCGACGGGCTCGAAGGCCGCCGGCAACGCGCAGGTCATTCGCGTGGGCAAGGTCGCCAGCCCCGCCGGCTACAAGTCGACGGACATCCGGGGGTCGACGCCGCTGGCGCTGACGCGCTCGATCGCGAGCCTGATCCGCTCGGCACACCCCGGCGTCGCGCCGAGGATCGTCATCGCGAGCTCCGACGACCCGTCGTTCGCGATGCCGGCGGCCGGCTACGCGGCGAAGACCGGCAACGCGGTCCTCTTCGTGACGAAGGACGACATCCCGAGCGAGACGCGCGCCGCTCTCGCGTCTCTGCGTGGCCTCGCGAAGCCGCGGATCTACGTGCTCGGCCCGTCGAAGCTCATCTCGCCGGCGGTCACGAAGCAGCTCAAGCGCTTTGGCACCGTCAAGCGGACGGGCGGCCGGGACCCGATCACGAACGCGATCGAGTTCGCCCGCTATCGCGACGGCACGTTTGGCTGGGGCGTCGCGAACCCCGGTCACGGCATGGTGTTCATGCGCTCCGGCCGGCCGCTCTACGCGGCGGCCGCCGCGCCTCTGTCGGGGGCCGGCAGCTACGGGCCGCTGTTCCTGCTCGACGACGCGGCGCGCCTGCCGGGGCGGCTGCAGAGCCAGTTGCTCGACACGCAGCCCGCCTACCGCACCGATCCGGTGGCGGGCGTATACAACCACGGCTGGATCATCGGCACGCCCGACGCGATCTCCGTGACGGCGCAGGCCCGCATCGACGCCCTGCTGGAGATCGTCCAAGAGCAGCTTCCGGGTAATCTCGACGACGATGGCGCACCCCGCTGATGACGGCGCGTCATTGCGCGACCGTCGTCAGCGTCCGATCCAGAGGCAAGTTCCCGCGATGAGCCAGGCCGAGCACCCCAGCCGCCAGCGCCCCGACCACGAGGTCACGCTGGCCGACGTGCGCCAGCTCATGGGCGCCTCGACGCCGCACTTCGCCCTGCAGCTGCGCAACCGCATCGCCAAGCTCATCCGCGGACTGCCGGCCGATCACCCGGCGCGGATCGAGGGCGAGCGCGAGATCGCGCGGCTGACCGAGCTCGGCTTCAACGGCGAGGTTCGCGGGCTCGTCGCCGATCCCGGCATGACGACGCTGCCGTCGGTCACGGACAGCGCCCGCCAGGACGACTCGACGCACTAGCCGATCGCCGGTTCGCGATGATGGCCCCACCTTGGCGGTGGTGCCGCGGGCGGCTTATGCGCGGCGCGACGGCGAGGCAGCCTAGCGCCGGCGGTTGGCGCGCCCGCGGTCGTTGCCGCGCCGCGGGCGCCGTCGCCGTGCCCACCGCGGAACCGAGACTGAACCGCACGATGGCCGAGCCGCAGACGCGTCCAGCGGGGATCGACGGCAGCACGCTGCCCGGCCCCTACGGGGTGGGCG
>DASYVZ010000515.1:0-4650 GCA_035936515.1 Solirubrobacteraceae bacterium
GTCAGATGCAGTCGAGACGTCACGCGCCGGCTCGACCGCCTGGAGGGGCGCGAACGGCGTGTGCGAGCGCTCCGGCGGCTGCGGTCTGGGCGCGGCCACGAGCAGATACGCGGCGACGAGCACGAACGCGAGGACGGCGACTGCAAGCAGCGGACGCGACGCGCGGGTCATGCGGCCGATGTCGGTGCGTCGTCACCGCGGCATGAGCGCGCGCCGGCCGGGCTCGTACGCGCGTCCATCATCAGCGCCGTTACGGCGCGGGAGCTCAGTGGCCGGACACAGGTGGCGTCACGGTGCTGCGCAGGCCGAGCTCGCGCAGCTGGCGCGCGTCGACGTGGGCCGGCGCGCCGGTCAGCGGATCGGCGCCGCTCGCCGTCTTCGGGAACGCGATGACGTCGCGAATCGACGGCAGGCCGCCGAGCAGGGCGACGATCCGGTCGATGCCGAACGCGATGCCGCCGTGCGGCGGCGCGCCGAAGCGCAGCGCCTCGAGCAGGAAGCCGAAGCGGCTCGCCGCCTCCGCCTCGTCAAGGCCGATCGCCTCGAAGACGAGGCTCTGCACCGCGGTGTCGTGGATGCGGATCGAGCCGCCGCCGAGCTCCCAGCCGTCCACCACGAGGTCGTAGGCGCGCGAGCGCCACGAGCCCGGCCCATCGGCCGCCGCGAGATCTGCGGCTGTGTTGCCGGTAGGCGCGGTCGGCGCCGTGAAGGGATGGTGCAGCGCGTCCCAGCGGTCCTCGTCCTCGTTGTAGCCGAACATCGGGAAGTCAACGACCCACAGCACGTCGTGGCGCCCCGCGGGAACGAGATCCCAGCGCTCGGCGAGATGCAGGCGCAGCGTGCCGAGCGCGTTCGCGGCGACCGAGGCCTTGTCGGCGACGGCAAGCAGCAGGTCGCCCGGCTGCGCGTCGAGCGCTGCGGTCACCGCCGCGATCTCCGGGGGCGCGAGGAACTTCGCGATCGGCGAGCGCCAGCTGCCGTCCTCCTGCACGAACGCCCAGACCAGGCCACCGGCGCCCGCCCGCTTGGCCACCTCCGTCAGCTCGTCGAGCTCCTTGCGCGGCACGTCGCGCGTGCCGGCGTTGATCGCGCGCACGACGCCGGCGCCGCCGAGCACCGAGGCGAACACCTTGAACTCCGAGGACCGCAGATGTTCTGAGACGTCGACGATCTCCAGGCCGAAGCGCGTGTCGGGCCGGTCGGAGCCGAAGCGCAGCATCGCCTCGTCGTAGCTCATCCGCGGATACGGTGGCGCCTGGATGTCCAGGCCGCCGACCGCGAAGACCTTCGCCATCAGGCGCTCGTTGACGTCGATGACGTCGTCCTCCTCGACGAACGCCATCTCGAGGTCGAGCTGCGTGAACTCCGGCTGGCGGTCGGCGCGCAGGTCCTCGTCGCGAAAGCAGCGTGCGATCTGGAAGTAGCGCTCGTAGCCGGCCACCATCAGCAGCTGCTTGAAGAGCTGCGGCGACTGCGGCAGCGCGTAGAACGAGCCAGGCTGCAGCCGTGACGGCACGAGGAAGTCGCGCGCGCCCTCCGGCGTGGACTTCGTCAGGATCGGCGTCTCGATCTCGAGGAAGTCCTCGTCTGACAGCGTCTCGCGGATCGTGCGCACGACCTCGTGGCGCAGCACGAGCGCGTCGATCATCGGGCGCCGGCGCAGGTCGAGAGTGCGGTTGCGCAGGCGCAGCATCTCGTCGAGCTCGACGTTGGAGTCCAGCGGAAACGGCGGCGTCTGGGACTCCGCCAGCAACTGCATCTCGCCCACCTGGATCTCGATCGCCCCGGTCGCGAGGTTCGGGTTGACCTGGCCGGCCTCACGGCGCACGACATCGCCCTCGACGCTGATGACGTACTCGGCGCGCAGGCGCTCGGCGGCGGCGAACTGGTCGGCGCCGTTCTCAGGATGGAAGACGAGCTGCACGATGCCGGAGCGGTCGCGCAGGTCGACGAAGATCAGCCCGCCGTGGTCGCGGCGGTTGTGGACCCAGCCCGCGACCTTTCCGCGGGTGTCGGCACGGCCGGCGTCCAGATCCCCGGCCCAGGTGTCGCGGTACGGGTTGGCGCGCGGGGGCGACCTCACCGCATGCCCCGGTCGCGCAGGACGCGCGCCACGACCTCGTCCGCGGCAACGTCCCGTTGCTCGCCTGCCTGCATGTCCTTCAGCACCGTCGTCTCGTCGCCCACGAGCGCAACGTAGCGAGCGCCGATCCGGTCGGCGTGCTTGAGCTGCCCCTTGCGCGACCTGCCGGCGAGCTCGACCTGGGCGTTCAGACGCGCCCGGCGGGCCTCGTCGACGACGGCGAAGGCTGCCGCCCGCTGCCCCGTGTCCTCAAACGCGACGTACAGATCGACCGGCGGCGGCGCGACGGGGATGCCGGCCGATGCGAGCAGCATCCGCTCGATTCCCGCCGCGAAGCCGCAGCCGGGGGCGGCGGGGCCGCCGAGCATCTCGACCAGGCCGTCGTAGCGGCCGCCGCCGGCGACGCCGCTCTGGGCGCCCAGCGCGTCGGAGGTGAACTCGAAGACCGTGCGCGTGTAGTAGTCCAGGCCGCGCACGAGCGTCGGGTCGACCTCGTAGCCGATCGCCGCGCGGTCCAGCAGCTCGCGCACGGCCGCGAAGTGCTCTGCATCGGCGGCATCGAGGTTGTCGAGCAGCAGCGGCGCGTCGCGCATGACCGCCTGCGTTCCGGGATGGTCGGAGTCGAAGGCGCGCAGCGGGTTCAGGTCGATGCGGCTGCGGACGTCCTCCGACAGCTCCGCGGCGTGCGCGCGCAGGTGGCCCTGCAGCTGCTCGCGGTAGGCGTGGCGCGCCTCGGGCGTGCCGAGGCTGGCGATCCGCAGGCGCAGCCGCCCCACCTCGAGCTCGACGAGCAGCGTCGCCAGCAGCGCGATGACCTCGGCGTCGACGGCGGGATCGTCGGAGCCGATCGCCTCCGCGCCGATCTGCCAGAACTGGCGAAAGCGTCCGGCCTGCGGCTTCTCCTGGCGAAAGAAGCTCGACAGGTACCAGAGCTTCACGGGCTGGGGCAGCTTGTGCATGCCGTGCTCGGCGTAGGCGCGGCAGATCGGCGCGGTGCCCTCGGGGCGCAGCGTCACCGATCGCCCGCCGCCGTCGTCGAA
The DNA here is from genome assembly GCA_035936515.1 of Solirubrobacteraceae bacterium. GTDB lineage: Bacteria > Actinomycetota > Thermoleophilia > Solirubrobacterales > Solirubrobacteraceae > CADCVQ01. Next base: position 3,124 of record DASYVZ010000515.1, read on the forward strand.
GGTGTACATCTCCTTCTGGACGATGTCCGTCGACGCACCGACGCCGCGCGCGAACACGTCGGTGTACTCGAAGGCGGGCGTCTCGATGCGCCGGAAGCCGGCGCCGTCGAGGATGCGGCGGGCAGTCGTCTCCAGGCCGGCGCGCGCGTCCGCGTCGTCCGGCAGCACATCGTACGTGCCGCGCGGAACCTGCAGGCGCTCGCTCACCTGAGCAGGTCGGCGAGCTGCAGGACGAAGGGGTTCGACGCGCGCTCGCGGCCGAGCGTCGTCACGCTCATGTGGCCGGGGAAGATGACCGTCTCGTCTTCGAAGCGCTCGAGCAGGTCCGCGATCGAGCGCATGAGCGTCGGCCCGTCGCCGCCCGGCAGGTCCGTCCGCCCCACGGAGTCCTGGAAGAGCACGTCGCCGGAGAACAGCGCGGGCGCGCCGCGCACGGCGTAGGTCACGTGCCCGGGGCTGTGGCCGGGTGTGAAGATCACGTCGAACTCCAGCCCCGCGAGCTCGAGCGTCTCGCCGCCGGCGACGGTGTGCTCGGGATCCCACGACTCGTACGGCCCGAAGCCCGGCCAGGGGACGAAGGCCATGATGTCCTGCAGCACCGGGACCTCGAGCTGCGGGCAGTAGACGGGCGCGCCGGTGGCGCGGGCGATCGGGGCGACGGCGCCGACATGGTCGAAGTGGGTGTGCGTCAGCAGGATCGCGTCGAGCGTGACGCCCGCGGCCTCGATTGCCTCGAGCAGGCGCGGCGCCTCCTCCCCCGGATCGACGATCACCGCGTGGTCGCCGCCCTTGCGCCGCACGAGGAAGCAGTTCTCCTGCACCGCGCCGACGGTGAACATCTCGACGTCCAGCGTCACTACTTCACCTTGGCCTTGGGGTTGTCGCCTCCGGCCTTCGCCGCCTCGGACTTGACCCTGCGCCTGTAGATGAACTGGTCGGTGTAGTAGCCCAGCGGGATGTAGAAGAGAAACACCATCGCCGTCAGCGAGACCGCTTGCGAAATCGGCGTCTGGAACGCGAAGACGAGCAGTACGCCGAAGACGATGGCGGCGAGCGCGGCACGCGTCGAGGCCGCCTTCCAGGTCGGCTGGCGCATCATGCGCTCGCGGCGGCGTTGCGCGGCAAGCTCCTTCTCGGTCTGCTTGCGCTCCTCGGCGCTCGGCGGGCGGCCCGTGCGGCCGCGCGACTCGATGACTCCGGCGGCGTTGCCGCGGTGCTTGCTGCGGCGCTTCTTCTTCGTCTGGGCCATGGTTGCCTACGAGCTTAGACCGTCCTCGAGCGTCCGGCGGTTGGCCACCGACACGTCGTGCGGAAAGCCGTCGAACGCCGCCCGCGGAGCGAGGCCGACGAGCTCGCAGCGCTCGACGGCGGCGTGCTGCGCGACCGCCGCGACGAGCTGCGCCAGCGGGATGCGGCGGTGGTCCTCGACGTTCGTCGACACCTGCGCGACCCGCCGGCCGCCGGCCGTCAGCTCGATCCCGATCGCCCGCACGCCCGGCAGGCCCTGCGGGCCGCCCTCCCGAATGC
>DASYVZ010000516.1:0-1850 GCA_035936515.1 Solirubrobacteraceae bacterium
GTCGAACTCGCTCCAATCAAGCCAAGAGTCCGCGCACGGGCCGCCGGCGGGCTCCGGCGGCGCCGGCGGGTCAGGCCGCTTGCGCGGCCCGCCGCCGCCGTCCTGGCCGTCGTCGTCGTCCTCGCCGCGCGGTGTGAAGCGCGACGTCAGGCCGAGCCAGAGGCAGGCGCCCACGATCGCGATCGTTACGCCGCCGGCGATGCCCGACTCCAACCAGCGCCCCATGAACGACAGCATGATCGCGACGCTCATCGCGAGACCGCCGGCGGACACGAGCAGGCGGCGCGCGCTGCGCACGCGGGACGACGCCCCTTCGGGGATCGGCGTGAGGACGGCCAGCGAGAGGCTCAGCGCGACCACGTACAGGACGGCGTTGAGGAGGAGCACCATCACCACCCATTGTGGTTCCCGCCGGCCCTGGGCGCGAATCACCGGACATACGTCCACGAGCGCCAGCCGCTGTCTCGCGCGCCGCGGCCCGTGGTCATCGCCCTGCGGGCGACCTGAAGTCAGCGCCGGCGCAGCGTGGGCGGAAACTGCTCGAGCACCCACTCGGGCCCCAGGACGGGACGGCGGTAGGAGCGTCCGCCGACGCGCACGTAGTCGCCGGTGCGCGGGTTCAGCGGCAGGTCGCGCTCGACCGGATACCAATCGTTGTGCTGCGCGATGAGCTCGTTGAGATCCTCGTCGAAGCGCCACGTGCGGGCCCGCTCGCGCCACCGGGCGGCGAACAGCTCCGCGTCGCCGACGCACTCGCCCTGCAGGGCACGGTAGGCAGCGGCCAGTCGCCGCCGCTCGCCGGCGATCCCGGCGTCGACGTCCGCGACGCGCTCCATCCAGCGCGGCCGCACGCCCGACTTCAGGTACGCGTCGATCGACCGCTGGGTCTGGGCCGCGCGGCTCGAAAGCGGCTTCCCCCGGCCGGTCGTCTCGTCGAGGTCCTGCCCGACGATGCGCTCCACCTGGGAGCGCTGTTCGTCGTCGTACTGACGCATCGACTTAAGGCTAGCCGGTCACTCGTAGACGACGAGGTCCGGCGGAGGGCGCAGCGCGAGCACCTGGCGCGGCGACATGAGGTTCGTGTCCTCCTCGTAGAAGAGCTTGAAGCCGTTGTGAAAGCGCGTCAGCTCGGAGGTGAACAGGTCGTACTTGGAGACCTTGTTCGCACGATCGCCGAAGCCGTCGACGTTCATCGTCAGCGCCAGCCCGAGGCGCTGCTGGACTGCCTCCTTGTTCTCGATCATCGAGCTCGTGAACTGATGCACGACGAAGAGCTTGTCGGGCAGGTCGTGGTCGCTGACGAACTCCGAGACGTACGCGGAGACGGCGTTGATGTCGGCGGCGGTGACCGAACCCAGCACCTGGCCAGGAACTTCACCGGGCTTGACGTGCCACTCGGGATCGAGCGCGATGCCGACGTCGGGTTCGCGCAGCCAGCGCTCGAGCCGACGGGTCTCGCTGAGGAAGTCGGCGCGGCCGGGCTGGATGTCGAGGATCAGCAGCGCCTTCGCCCGGCGGGCGGCGCGCAGATAGCGGGCGATGACCTCGTCGGGCTGGTGCATGCGGTACATGCCGTCGTCGCCGGGAGCATCGGCCGCGATCGTCGCGATGAGCTCGAAGGCCGGCAGCACGGGGCGCGTCTTGCGCTCGTACGCGCGCGCGACCTTCCGCAGCCGCGCGGCCGCCTCGTCCGGCTTGCCGATCCCGAGCGCCCCGAGCTGCTTGTCCTGCGGAGCGCCGTAGAAAGCGACGACGCGATAGTCGGGAAAGATGCGGCGCCCGCCGCCGGGCAGCGCGGCGTCGCTTGCCGCCGCCGGCTGCGCGTCGCCGCCCGCGGCCAGCCCCAGCAC
>DASYVZ010000517.1:0-4152 GCA_035936515.1 Solirubrobacteraceae bacterium
CGCTGGTCACGCGCAGTACGAAGCTGCTCGGCCGGACCGTCCGGTTGCAGCTGCGTTGCCCGCACGGCGGGCAGTGCACCGGCGTGATCAAGCTGCGCACCGCCGTTAGGGTGCGCAGCGCCTCGCGTCAGCGGATAACGCTGGGCGCCAAGGCGTTTCAGATCCCCGCCAACGGGCGGCGCACCACACCGATCACGGTCTCGCGGCGGATCGCGCGCGCGCTGCGCACGCGGTCACACGTGCCACTCAACGCGTTCATTACCAGCCGCGACGAGGCAGGACGCTCCACGTTCAGCCGCGAGCGAATCACGCTGCGCACGCGTTAGGGCCGCGCCGACGGCTCCGCAAGCCGGTCCTCGGCCGGAACGTTCACGCCTGCGCCGTCGTAGCACCCTCTAATCGCAGGTGAAGAAGATCAAGGTGGAGATGCCGAGCAGCGTCCCGTAGATCGCTAGAAGCGCCCAACCGAGGCGGACCGCGCGCCGCCACGCGCTGATCAGGGCTGCGACTGCGAGGGCAATGCCGACGTGCGACGCCCCGAAAGCGAGCTTCGCGGAAACCGAGCCGATGCAGTCGGAATCATTGTCGCTCGTGAGCAGAGCGGTTCCGAACCACCAAATGGCCGCGATTGGTAGCGCCGCGACCGCAGCAGCTATGAGACCAGCTCTCGTCGGCATCAGCGGGAAAGCGTCGGTTCAACGCAGGCGACAATGGGGACGGACGCACGCTGTCATGACTCGCTGTCCGTCATCAAGACCGCCATCTACGAAACGTACACCCGCCGCCGCCGGTCACTTCCGTTCACTTCTGCTCTCCCGCCCAAGGGGAGGCTCTCGCCGAGCTCAACCTCAAGGTCGAAAGCCGGTCCCTTGCCGGGACGCGAAACCCGCACGCGCGTCGCCGGCAGGCGCCCCACAGCCCGAACCTCTACCGGGATGCTGCGTCCCCGCCGGGCTACTGCTTTTGCCTGAGGCTGTCGCATAAGTCCACCGCGGCGATAGGACTGGCGTTTCGCGGCAACAAATCACTCTCGGTGCTCGTCCAGAAGGGCTGAGAACGCCTCAGATCAGATGGTCGGCGGCACGCATCTCGTCGTAGGCGACTTGTGCGACAGCCTCGCCTCAAAGCGGAAGCCGGTGGCTCAGCCCGCCATGGCCACCCACGCGAGAAGCACACCGAAGAAAAGTCCAAGGCGAGAGGTGCGCGCTCGGGCTCCTCGGTGGTCATGGGGCGGTGGACTTGGATTCAGCACGCGCTCGGGCCCTTTCCAAGAACGAGGGCCCAAAGCCACCGGAGCCCGATTCTGGCGGACGATAGTTCATCCACTCAGCGGTGATGGTGCCGCGGCCACAGATGCGCTGCCACGGGGCTCGGCAGGGAGGTTCGCGCTGCTACTGCGCGCCGAAGTGCCCGCGGCTTGGGCGTGCTCGCACTACATTGGCTTCATGGGTCGGCTACTCATTCAACCCACCGTCAAGACGCTCGATGCCTACAGCGTCTTTGCCTCCGAGCACGGCCTGGGATTCGAAGTGGTCGACTTCGCCCACCCGGACGTGCTGGACAGCGATGTCGCAGCCGTCGTGGACCGCTACAGGTCCTTCGCCGGACAAGAGCGGCTCGTATCGGTTCACGGCCCGTTCCTGGACCTGTACCTCAACAGCCCGGACGCCGCGATACGGCGCGTGGCCGCCGAGCGCATCGGCCAGGCGCTGACAGTCGCCGATGAGCTCGGGCTCCAGTTCGTCGTCTTCCACACCAACTGGCTGCCGATGCTGCGAAAACCCGCCTACTCCGAACGCTGGGTGGAGTTCCACGTGCGCTTTTGGGCCGAGGTCGTCAACGAGCACGAGACGACCGTTCTGCTTGAGAACATGTGGGATGCTTCGCCCGAACCACTTGCCCGCGTGCTCGAAGGCGTCAACTCGCCGCGGCTGAAGGCCTGCCTGGACACCGGCCACCACCTGCTCTTCTCGCACGAGTCGCTCGAGCGGTGGTTTGGTGTCCTGGGGGACAACATCGCCTACCTGCACCTCACCGACAACATGGGCGACGTCGACTCCGAGCTCGCGTTGGGAACCGGGGTCGTCGACTGGCCCGAGCTAACCATGCTCGTGGACCGCTATTGCGACCAGCCGTACGCCGTCATCGAAACCGCCGGCCTAGAGCGCATTCACGCCTCGCTCAGCTTCCTGCAGACCGAGGGCATCTACCCGTTCACGGGACGCTGAGCGAACGAGGCGCCCTGCGACTATCTGACGCCGAAAGCCACGCCAGCGGCGCTACGGCGCGCGCCGGGCTTCGTCGAGCAGGACGCTAAGCCGCCGAACTGCTGGAAGGTGTGGTGGGCCGGCCACTCGCTTGCTCGCTGCCAGCCGAAAATAGCGCTTCTGCTTGGGCCGGACGCGAGGCTGCTCGACGGCGAGCCAGCTGATGAAGGTTCGCGCGCTGCTGCTCGGGTGTCTGCAGGGCACTGGTCCGACGCAGCAGGACGATTACGGCGACCGTGCCGAGCGCGAGGCCGACGACGAGCCAGAACTCCACGAGCCCGAGACTATCCGGAGCTCCTACACGCCGCGCCGTGACTGCTGCTTTCGCCTGAGGCTGTCGCGTAAATGGGTTTGGCGTCCGGCGAATTTAAGACGATGCCGGTTATGGCTCAGCACTTCGTGGCGTGTGACCGTGAGCAGGCATTTTTGATGCCCCCGGATCTTCGGGATTGGCTGCCGGAGCGGCATCTGGCGTGGTTTGTCATCGATGCGGTCGAGCAGATGGATCTCGCGGCGTTTTATGGGGCCTATCGCCGCGACGGCCATGGCCGGCCGGCCTATGACCCGTCGATGATGGTGGCCTTGGTGCTCTACGCGTACGCGCGTGGTGTGCGGTCTGGCCGCGCGATTGAGCGGGCGTGCGAGGAGGACGTTGCGTTTAGAGTGATCGCGGCGCAGCAGGCGCCTGATCACGCGACGATCGCGCGGTTCGTCGAACGTCACGAGCAGGCGCTCGCGGAGCTGTTCGGCTCGGTGCTCGCGCTCTGCGCGCAGGCCGGGTTGGCGCGCGTCGGTGTCGTTGCGATCGATGGCACGAAGATCGCCGCCAACGCCAGTCGCGACGCCACGTGTGACTACGAGCGCATCGCCCGTGAGATCCTCGAGGAGGCCAAGGCGATCGACGCCGCCGAGGACGAGCTCTACGGCGAGGCGCGCGGCGACGAGCTACCGCCGCAGCTTGCAACGGGGCAGGGCCGTAAGAAGTGGCTGAGCGAGGCGAAGCGTCGCCTTGATGACCAGCGCGCCGAGCAGGCACGGCCGGTTCCGCGCTCGCGTCGGGCGCGGTTGAAGGAATCAAAGCGGCGCTTGGAAGAGGAGTTGTGGGTCGAGTGTCAGGCCAACAAGGCCTATGAGGCCTACCGCGCGCGTGGCGTGATGAAAAACGGCCGGCGGATGGGCCCGAGCACGACGCCCAAGCCCTACACGCCGCCGTCGACGCCGTCGGGCACGATCAACACGACCGATATGGACGCCCGCTTGGTGAAGGGGATGCACGGTTGGCTGCAGGGCTACAACGCGCAGGCCGCCAGCAACGAGCAACAGATCGTGATCGCTGCCGAGGTCACGGTCGCCTCGCCGGACTTCGGTCACCTTGAGCCGATGCTGAGCGCGGTACGCAGCGAGCTGCAGGTCGCTGGCGTAGACGAGATCCCAACGGTCGTGCTCGCCGACGCCGGCTATTGGCATCAGCCACAGATGGAACGAATCATCGCCAGCGGCACCCAGGTCCTCATCCCGCCCGACTCAAGCCGCCGCAAGACCGCCCGCCCCGGATGGAAGGGCGGGCTTTACGCGGTGATGCGCCAGGCGCTGGCGACCGACGACGGCGCCGAGCTCTATCGCAAGCGACAGCAGCTCATAGAGCCCGTCTTTGCCAACACCAAATTCAACCGACGGATGGAGCGCTTTCACCGCCGCGGCAGATCCGCCGTCCGCACCGAATGGCGCCTCATGACCGCCACTCACAACCTGCTCAAGCTCCACAAGCACCAGCTCGCCGCCGCGATCGCCTGACGGCGCGCGGTCGCGGCACCATCGCCAGCACCACTCCACGCGGCCTCGCGCCTCTCATCCGAACTCCGCCAGACTTACGCGACAGCCTCGC
>DASYVZ010000518.1:0-4848 GCA_035936515.1 Solirubrobacteraceae bacterium
GCGCAGCACGGCCACGTGTGGTCGTGCTCGACGACGCCGAGGCCGTCGCCCGCCACGCGGCCGATACGGTCGCGGCCGCGATCGCCGACGCGCGCCGCGAGAACCGCGAGCTGCACGTCGCGCTGGCGGGCGGATCGACGCCGCAGCGCGCCTACGAGCTGCTCGCCGAGGTGGAGGGAGCATGGGACCACGTCCACCTCTGGCTCGGCGACGAGCGATGCGTGCCCGAGGACGACCCGGAGGCCAACGTACGCATGGTGCGCGAGTCGCTGCTCGCGTCGGCGCGCGCGGAGCCGCCGGTGCTGCACGTCGTGCCGTCGCCCGAGGTTCCCGAGGACGCCGCCTGGCTGTACGGCCGCGAGGTGCTCGAGCACATGCCCGACGCCGTCTTCGACATCGTCCTGCTCGGCATGGGTCCCGACGGGCACACGTGCTCGCTGTTTCCCGGCCACCCCGGGCTCCGGGTACGCGAGGCGCCGGTCGCTCCGATCCGCGACTCGCCCAAGCCGCCGCCCGAGCGCGTGACGATCACGCTGCCCGTCGTGCGGCGCGCGCGCTTCACGCTGCTGCTGACGACGGGCGAGGAGAAGCGCGAGTCGCTCGCGCGCGCACTGGCGGGCGATGAGTCGATCCCGATCGCGCTGCTCGGCGACGGCCTCGACGAGGTGGCGTGCGATGTCGCGGCGGCGCCGGACAGGAGCCCCTGATTCTCGCCGGCGCGGGCGCCGGACGCTCGGTGACGCGGATCGACACCATTCCGCCATGACCGGCGCCCGCTTCGCAATCAGGCCGATCGCGACCGTCGAGTCGCCGCTGACCGACCTCGCGTCGGCGCCGAAGCAGGCGCACGAGGGCGCGCCGGAGGCATGGCTCGTCTTCGAGTCCGAGATGCTCGACGCGCTGGACGGCTTACGGGTGGGTGACGAGGTGATCGTCCTCACCTGGCTGGATCGCGCCGAGCGCGACGTGCTGCGCGTGCACCCGCGGGGCGATGTCGCCAATCCGGTTCAGGGCGTCTTCAGCACACGATCGCCCGCGCGGCCCAACCCGATCGGCCTGCACGAGACGCGGATCCTCGCGATCGACGGCGCGCGCGTGCGCCTGGATGCCCTGGAGGCGATCGACGGGACGCCGGTGGTCGACGTCAAGCCGGTGCTACAGCCGCGCTGATCGGGCTGCCGTGCCGACGATCGCCGAGGCCCAGGAGCACGGGCGCACGAGTTGGGAGCACGGGGGCGAGAGCAGCGAGGGCTTCAGGGTCGCGCGGGCGGCGATGCATCGGCGGTGCACGGTCGTCACCGTTACGCCCCGCGCCTCCTGGACGAGGAAGGAAACAGCGTGGACGTCCGCACGGACGTCGTGTCGGTCGGCGCGCAGCCCGTGCTCGATCTGCTCAACCGAATCGGCATCGACTCCGTATACGAACACGATGTCGCGCTTGCCAACCGCTTCCGCGCCGGCCTCGACCTCGAGGCGGGCGACAGCGCGATCGTCTCGATCGATCTCGCGGGTGGCGCCGAGCGGCTCGAGCGAGCGCGAACCCTGTCGGCCTCGCGCGGCGGACGGCTGCGCGCGTCGTGGCACCTCTACGACACGGACGCCGACGTCGACGCCGCGCTCGCGGCGCTGGCCTAGCCAGCCCCGCAGGTCTGACTCGACGCCGGCGGAGCGAGGCGGGCGCGCATGATTGGGCGCGCGGCCGCTGGGTACGCTCCGCCTTCGATGACGGTCGCGGCCGACCCCGATCTCGGCGACGCCCTGCGCGACGTCCGCGCACGCACCCTCGCGCTCGTCGCGCCACTGGACGCGGCGGAGCTCGCGCGCGTCCAGCATCCGCTCATGAGCCCGCTGGACTGGGACCTCGGGCACATCGCCGCCTACGAGGACCTCTGGATCGTGCACCGCCACGGCGGTGGCGAGCTGCTGCGCCCCGATCTCGCCAGTCTCTACGACGCCTTCGAGACGCCGCGCGCGGTGCGCGGCGAGATCCTGTTCCTACGCGGCCAGGACGTCTTCGACTACATCGCTGCGGTGCGCGAGCGCGCGCTCGAGGTGCTCGATCAGACCGGTCCCGGCGACGGGACGCTGTTCGAGCTTGTCACGCGCCACGAGGCGCAGCACAACGAGACGATGCGCCAGACGCTGTTTCTCGCCGGACTTCCGGGCGGCCGCCCCGCCGCCGCGCCGAGTGGCTTCGACCGCGCCGTCGCAGCCGATGGGTGGATCGACGTACCGGGCGGCTCGTTCGACCTCGGCGCGAGCGCAGACGGCTTCGCGTTCGACAACGAGCGCCCGCGCCACCACGTCGACGTGCCGGGCTTCCGGATCAGGCGCCGGCCCGTCACCAACGCCAGCTGGATGCACTTCTGCGAGGGCGGCGGCTACGAGCGGCGCGAATGGTGGTCCGACGAGGGCTGGGCGTGGAAGGAGGAGTACGACATCACGCACCCCGAGGGCTGGACGGCGGACGGGCTGCCGCGCGAGCACGCCGAACAGCCCGTCATGCACGTCTCCTGGTTCGAGGCCGACGCCTTCGCCCGTTCGCGTGGCGCCCGCCTCCCCACCGAGGCCGAGTGGGAGAAGGCGTCGACCTCGACTCAGGAGCCGCTCGCACAGGCCGGCGAGGTATGGGAGTGGACCGCATCGCACTTCGGCGGCTATCCCGGCTTCGTCGCGCATCCCTACCGCGAGTACTCCGAGGTCTTCTTCGGCGAGCGCTACCGCGTCCTGCGCGGCTGCTCGTGGGCCACGGAGGCGCGTGTTCGAACACCGACCTTCCGCAACTGGGATCTCCCCCAGCGCCGGCAGATCTTCGCCGGCGTGCGACTGGCAAAGGACGTCACGTGACGGAGCCGATCCTCCAGAGCACCGTCGAGGTGCGCACGCATCTCGGCCCCGACGACGAGCGCACGCTCGCCGACGACGTGCTCGACGGGCTCACCCGCCCGCTCAAGGAGCTGCCGCCCAAGCACCTCTACGACGCGCGCGGCTCGGAGCTCTTCGACGCGATCTGCGAGCTGCCCGAGTACTACCAGACACGTACGGAGCGGCTGATCCTCGAGGCACACGCCGAGGACATCGTCGCGCGCACCGGCGCCGTCGAGCTCGTCGAGCTCGGCTCGGGATCGGCGACGAAGACGCGCGTGCTGCTCGACGCGATGGCTGCGGCGCAAACGCCTGCGCGCTACGTCCCCGTCGACGTGAGCGCGACGACCGTGCAGGCGGTGGCCGAGCTGTTCGCCGAGGAGTACGCGGGGCTGTCGGTCCTCGGGCTCGTCGCCGACTTCGAGCGCCATCTCGGACATCTGCCGGCACCGGTCGAACCCCGTCTCGTGCCGTTTCTCGGCGGCACGATCGGCAACTTCCCGCCGGGCAGCCGGCGGCGGTTCCTGCGCTCCCTCGGCAAGGTGCTCGGAGACGACGGGCACCTGCTGCTCGGCACCGACCTCGTGAAGGACCCGCGCGTCATCGAGGCCGCCTACAACGACAGCGCCGGAGTCACCGCGCAGTTCAACCTCAACGTGCTGCACGTGCTCAACCGCGAGCTTGGCGCGAACTTCGACGTGGAGGCCTTCGAGCACGTCGCGTTCTTCGACCGCGCGCGCGAGTGGATCGAGATGCGGCTGCGCGCGAACGCGCCCCAGCAGGTGCGCGTCGAGGCGCTCGACCTCGAGGTCGAGTTCGCCGCTCGCGAGGAGATGCGCACGGAGATCAGCGCGAAGTTCACGCGCGACCGGCTACGGGCCGACCTCGCCGCGTCCGGCCTCGAGCTCGTCGAGACGTTCACCGACCCCGACGCGCTGTTCGCGGTGTCGCTGGCGCGGCGCCGCTAGTCGTCGCCGCCGACGAGCTGCGCCGCCCAGCCGTCGAACGCGCAGGGGCCTTCGGCGGCGCCGGCCGCGATCATCCACTCACACCAGTCGTCGAGCAGCTCGAGCGAGATCGGCGTCGGCTGCGTCGTGCCGATGACGACCCAGTCGGGGTCCGCGTCCTGGTTGTCGCCCGGCCGCACCCGAGCGCTCACCTCGTAGTCGGTCTCCTCGCGCAGGAACGCGACGAGCGTCTCCGCCTCCGCCTCGCCGGGCGCAACGTAGATGAACCCGAGCCGAACGTCCGTGTCGTCCTCGAGGCCGTGCTCGCGCAGCCGCGCCCAGATGTCGCGGTTGTGGCTCAGCTGCTGCTCGAGGAGCTGCTCGTACCACTCGGCCATGGCGGGCACGTTATCCACTGCGGCTAGGGTTCCCCCGCGATGCGCATCGACGGCTCAGGAGCACTCGTCGTCGGCGGCGCCTCAGGGCTCGGCGAGGCCGCGGCGCGTGCCCTGCACCGCGGCGGCGCCCACGTCGTCGTCGCCGATCTCGACGCGGACCGCGGCGAGCCGCTCGTCGCCGAACTCGGTGAGCGCGCGCGCTTTGCAGCCGCAGACGTCACGCAGCCCGATCAGCTCGAGCAGGCGGTGGGGCTCGCGGCCCAGCCGCGGGGCGGCCTGCGCATCTCGATCCACTGCGCCGGCATCGGTCACGCGGAGCGGCTCGCGCGCCCGCGCGGCGCGCACCGCGCCGACAGCTTCGAGCGCGTCGTCGCGGTCAACCTCGTCGGGACGTTCCACGCGCTGCGCCTGGCGAGCCTGGCCATGCTCGCCAATGAACCGTCGGGGGCGAGCGGCGAGCGCGGGGTGATCGTCAACACCGCCTCGATCGCCGCCTACGACGGGCAGATCGGGCAGGTCGCCTACGCCGCCTCGAAGGGCGGCGTCGTCGCGCTGACGCTGCCCGCGGCCCGCGATCTCGCCGGCAGCGCGATCCGCGTGTGCACGATCGCCCCCGGCACCTTCGACACGCCGCTGCT
>DASYVZ010000519.1:0-5934 GCA_035936515.1 Solirubrobacteraceae bacterium
GCCAGCTCGATCTGCGCCGCGAACGCGCGCTCCTGGTCGGCCCGCGGCGCGTAGTCGCGGTAGAAGTCCAGGCCCGTCTCGCCGATCGCGAGGCAGCGCGGATGCGCGGACAGCGCGGTCACGTCGGCGAGGTCGGCATCGTCGAAGCCCGTCGCCTCGTTGGGGTGGCGCCCGACGGCGGCGAAGACCTGCGGGAAGCGCTCGGCGGCCAGCAGCGCCTCGCGGCACGTCGCGCTGTTCGTGCCGACGGTGAGCATCCGGTTCACGCCCGCCTCGGCGGCCGCGGCGATGAGGCCGGCGTCGTCGGGCTGGCAGGCGTGCAGGTGGGTGTGGCTGTCGATCACCGCGACCCGCGAGCCATCTAGCGCTTGGGGAAGAGCTGGTCGAGCTTTGCGATCGCACCCAGCCGGCCGGCCTGCACGCGCGCGCTCGCGAGCTCGAGCTGGGGCGCGCCGAGCGCCTGCAGCAGCTTGGCCGAGCTCTCCGGGATCCACGGGTACAGGAGGACCGCCACGACGCGCAGCGCCTCGGCGAGCGAGGCGAGCACGCTGTCGAGCTCGCCGGCGCAGTTGGGATCCTTGGCGAGCGTCCACGGCGCGCGCTCCTCGACGTAGCGGTTCAGCCGCCGCACGCGCAGCCAGATCGCGTCCGCGGCGCCGGTCAGGTCGGCGCGGTCCAGCAGCGCGCGCACCTCGCCCTCGAGGCCGTCGATCTCGGCCGCGAGATCAGCATCGAGCTGCGCGCCGGGCACGACGCCGTCGCGGTAGCGGTGCACCATCGCGATCGTGCGGCTGGCGAGGTTGCCCAGGTCGTTGGCGAGCTCCGACTCGTAGCGCGCGCGAAAGCCCTCCAGCGAGACCGAGCCGTCGTGGCCGAAGGACACCTCGCGCATGAGGTAGAAGCGCAGCGCGTCGGTGCCGTACTCGTCCATGATCGCGAACGGGTCGATCGCGTTGCCCGCCGACTTGCCCATCTTGTCCTTGCCGATGAGCAGGAAGCCGTGCACGAAGACGTGCTCGGGCAGCGGCAGTCCCGCGGCCAGCAGCATCGCCGGCCAGAACACGGTGTGGAACTTCAGGATGTCCTTGCCGATGAGATGAAACTGCGCCGGCCAGAAGCGCTCGGTGAGGTCCTCGCCCTCGCGCGCGTAGGAGAGCGCCGTGTAGTAGTTCAGCAGCGCGTCGAACCAGACGTAGAAGACGTGCTTGTCATCCCACGGGACAGGGACGCCCCACGTGAACGTCGAGCGGCTCAGCGACACGTCCTGCAGGCCGGATTCGATGAACGAGCGCGCCTCGTTGTAGCGGTGGCGCGGCATCACGAACTCCGGCTGCTCGTCAAGCAGCCTGAGCAGGTCGTCCTGGAAGGCCGAGAGGCGAAAGAAGTAGTTGTCCTCCTTCTCGCGCGTCAGCGGCGTCTTGTGAATCGGGCAGAGGTTGTCGTCGCCGGCCTCGGCATCGGTCTTGAAGTCCGCGCAGCGCGGGCAGTACCAGCCCTCGTAGATGCCCTCGTAGACGTGGCCGTTGTCGCGGATGCGCCCGAGGATCTCCTGCACCTTGGCCATGTGCTCGGCGTCGCTCGTCCGGATGAAGAAGTCGTTGGAGACGTTCAGCCGCGGCATGAGGTCGACGAAGCGCGGCGCGTTGCGATCGACGAGCTCTTGCGGCGTGAGCCCCTCGCGCTCCGCCGCCAGCGCGACGGGTTCGCCGTGCTCGTCCGTGCCGGTGAGAAAGAAGACGTCCTCGCCGCGCTGGCGCATGTGGCGCGCCATCACGTCGGCTGCGATCGTCGAGTACGCGTGACCCAGATGCGGGGCGGCGTTGACGTAGTAGATCGGCGTCGTGACGTAGAAGCTCATGCGCCGCTGAGGCTACCCGGGCGCGATCGGCGACCGATCCTCTCGCGTCGCCCGGGACGCGCCGGGGCCGGCCGCGACCAGAGCGTCGGCCCGCCTTCGACGCGCGTCGCGATCGCCGGTTCTCCCGAACGAGCAGTTATGCTCAGCACCGATCAGTGATGAGCGACACCTTGCCGAGGGGCATAGTTGATGCGCTCGAGCCGGCGCGCTTGCGGCTCCTCGTCGAGGTGGGTCGTCGCGGGTCCGTGTCGGCGGCGGCCGACGTGTGTCGCATGGGGCAGCCGTCGGCGAGCAAGCACCTCAAGACGCTCGAGGCGGCGGTCGGCGTGAAGCTCGTCGAGCGCGATGGGCGCGCGAGCCGGCTCACCGATGCCGGGCGGATCGTGGCGAGCCACGCCGCACGGGTGCTTGACACCTTCGAGGCGATGGAGGAGCAGCTGCGCGCGCTGCACGGCGCCGAGCGCGGAACGCTCGCGCTGGCGGCCTCGACGACGCCGGGCAGCTATGTGCTGCCGTCGATCTTGCAGTGCTTCGCCGAGCGCCACCCGCACGTCGACGTCGACGTCGTGATCGGCTCGAGCGCCTGGGTTGCGCAGCGCGTCGCGCACCGCGACGTCCAGCTCGGCCTGGCGGGAGATGTCGCCCTACCCGAGGGCGTGGTCGCGGAGCCGTTTCTGGACGATGAGGTCGTCGGCATCGCGCCGCCGGGCGCGATGCGCCTGCGCGACGGCAGGGCTTCTCCGACGCAGCTGCGCGCCTACACCCTGCTGCTGCGTGAGGCGGGCTCCTCAACGCGGGCGGTCGCCGAGCGTGCGCTGGCGCACGTCGGCTACCAGCCGGCCAAGCGCTGGGAGCTTGACTCCAACGAGGCGATCAAGCGCTCCGTCGCGGCCGGGCTCGGCGTCGGCTTCGTCTCGCGCCGCGTGGTCGAGGACGAGCTCGCGCGCGGCGAGCTGGAGAGCTTCCTGGTGCAAGGCGCGCGGTCGATGCGCCGCGCGGTGTACCTGCTTCGCCCCGACGGGCGCGAGCTGCGCCCGGCGGAGCGGGCGTTCGTGGAGACGCTGTGCTCGTGCTGCGCCACGAGCGTCGCCGGCTGCACCGTCAGCCCCGCCGCCGGCTAGATCGCGCGCGCGTCTGCGCGAGGAGCACCGGTCGCCGCGACGCATGTCGTGCGGGCATAGCACGCATGGCACATCTGCTCTGGCTGCATGCCGCGCCGAGTCGTACGGTGACCGCATGTTCTTTCGTCAACTGCTCAACGACGAGACGGCCTGCGCGTCGTACCTGCTGGGCTGCAAGACGACCGGCGACTTCGCCGTCGTCGACGCGCACGCCGACCTCGTCGACCACTACATCGCCGTGGCCGCCGGCCAGGGCGCGCGCATCGTCGCCGTCGTGGAGACACACCTGCAGGCCGACCACCTCTCCGGTCTGCCTGCGCTCGTCGAGCGCACCGGCGCGACCGCGTACATGCCGGCCGGCAGCGGCGTCGAGTTCGGCCACCAGCCGCTCGCCGACGGCGAGATCGTCAAGCTCGGCAACACCGAGCTGCGGGCGGTCGCGACTCCCGGGCATGCGCTCGCACACCACGCCTACGTCGTGACCGATCACGCCCGGTCCGACGAGCCGTGGCTCGTTCTCACCGGCGACGCGCTGCTGGTCGGCGACGCCGGGCGGCCGGACCTGCACGCCCACGGCGAGCACACCGTCGAGCAGCTGGCACGGACGCTGTATCGCTCGCTCACCGAGAAGCTGCTCGCGCTGCCCGACGACCTGGTGCTGTTCGCCGCGCACTACTCCGGCTCGGTGTGCGGGCGCGGCCTGTCCTCGACGCCGGTGTCGACACTGGGCTACGAGCGGCGCAACAACAGCGCGCTCGGATTCGCGTCCGAGGACGAGTTCGTCGCCGCGCTGGTGACCGACATTCCGCCGGCCCCCGACGGTCAGGCGGCGATCGTCGCTGCCAACCGCACCGGCCGCCGGCTCGAGACCGTTCGGTGAGCGCGCGCCCCATCACGCTCGGGCTGCGCGAGAACCGCGCGCAGTTCACCCTGCTCGTCGCGGTCAACGCGTTCGTCGGCGCGATGGTCGGCCTGGAGCGCTCGACGCTGCCGCTGATCGGCGGCGACGACTTCGGGCTGACGTCCCACGCTGCGGTCCTGTCGTTCATCGGCGCCTTCGGGCTGGCCAAGGCCTTCACCAACCTCGGTGCCGGCGCGTACGCCACGCGGATCGGCCGGCGGCGGCTGCTGATCGCCGGCTGGACGCTGGCGCTGCCGGTGCCGCTGATGATCGCGATCGCGCCGAGTTGGGGCTGGATCGTCGCCGCCAACGTCCTGCTCGGCATCAACCAGGGCCTCGCGTGGTCCATGACCGTCGTCATGAAGATCGACCTCGTCGGACCACGACGCCGCGGCTTCGCGCTTGGCCTCAACGAGGCCGCCGGCTACGGCGGCGTCGCGCTCGCCGCCGCCGCCAGCGGCTGGCTGGCATCCGAGTTCGCCGCACGCGACGTGCTCGTCGTCGCCGCGGCGATCATCGCCGCCGTCGCGCTCGTCATCTGCATCGTGTTCGTCCGCGACACCGCCGCGCACGTCGCGCTCGAGCAATCCACGCACGCCGCCGCAACCCCGGCGGTCGCGCCGCCGATGCGCGAGGCCTTCCCGGAGGCGACATGGCGCGCGCCGGCGCTGCGCTCGGCCTCACAGGCCGGGTTGGTCAACAACCTCAACGACGCGTTGGCGTGGGGCCTCGTCCCGTTGTTTCTCGCTGTCCACGGCGCCGGGCCGGGGCAGATCGGGCTGGTCGCCGGCCTGTACCCCGCCGTGTGGGGCATCGGTCAGATCTGGACCGGGCACTGGTCAGACCGCATTGGCCGCAAGCCACTGATCGTCGGGGGGATGCTGCTGCAGGCCGCCGCACTTGCCGCGCTCGCGCTGTCGGCAGGCGCCATCACCACAGCCGCCGCCGCGGCGCTCGCACTCGGCGTCGGCACCGCGCTCGTCTACCCGACGCTGATTGCGGCGATCTCCGACGCCGTCACCCCCGTCGCCCGCGCATCGATCGTCGGCATATACCGCTTCTGGCGCGACATGGGCTACGTCGCCGGCGCGCTCATCGCGGGTGTCGTAGCCGACGCGCTCGGATTCGCCGGCGCGATCGCCATCGTCGCCGCCCTCACCGCGATCTCGGGGCTGTGGGTGCTGTTCGACATGCCGGGTCGCTACACGCCGACGCCCGCCGCAGCCACCGATCGGCCAGGCACGCCGGCGCGCATCACCGCATGAACGACAGGCAGCCGGCGGTGCGGGATAAGTGACGCGGGTGCCCCCGGCCGAACGGCCGGGACCCGCACCAGCGGCCCGGGCGCGCGCTGCCTATGCCGCGAGCAGCGCGATCTCGTCGAACTCGTGCGCGAGCCGCCCGAGCGCGCGGTCGAGGGCGCCTCCGCGCAGCAACGCACCGGTCGCAGCGCGCAGCACACGGGCATTCAGCCCCCGCTCCGAACCGAGCTTGATCTCCGCGTCGACGATCACGCCCGGGCGCTCCGGGACGAAGCGGTATGCGACTTCGAAGTCGATCGGGCCGCTCGCCTGAAGCTCGAAGCCTGCCTGGTCGGCGCGCAGCACGTGGATCTCGAACTCCGCCGCGACCCCGGCAAGCGAGCCGTTGACGATCGCGTGACTGCCGCCGCGCAGGCGCCTGCCACGCAGGCCCTCAACCTCGAAATCGACGGGCGCCCACAGCGAGATGAACTCCGGATCGGTGAGCGCCTCGAGCACTTGCGGCGGCTCGGCCGAAACGAACCGGCGGGCGCTCCAAACGTCGTCGCTGCAGGTGTCGCGACAGGGCGCGCTGTGGCGGATACGGGGAAGCAACACGGACGCAGTGTCTTCAACCCGCCGCAGCGTGCCCATACGGCCAGCACGAGTCCGACAGGCCGGATAGCCGCACCATGCGAGGCAGCGCATTCGCGGCGGGCGTCCGCCTCGACAACGTCCCGTCGCAAGACGGCCTCAGATGCCGCGAGGGCGGGCGGGCGACCGCCTCGATGATGCCGTCGCCGATCCGCTTGC
>DASYVZ010000520.1:0-2975 GCA_035936515.1 Solirubrobacteraceae bacterium
GACTCGGCATCCAGGCCTTCCACGTACGCGTCATCGACGCCAACGCCGAGGCGCTTCGCTTCTACGAGCACCGCGCTCTCACCCCGATCAGCCGCGTCCTGCTCGGCCGCATCGACACCCCTCGCTACGAGTAAGACCCCCGCGGTCAAGTGGCACCGCCGCACCGATCAAGACCCTCCGAGGCAACGCAGCAGCGCCGGCCGCCCGCGGCGCGCGCCCCGGTAGGCGTTCGCCTGTGGGACGCGAATTTGGGGGCGCTGCCGGCGTCGGGTAGGCGGGGGCGGGAGTAGGCGACTGTGGTTATGGCAGGGCAGAAGCGATTCGCGCTGCCCATGGCTCCCAGCGTGGGCGAGCCGCTGCGACGGCGGTAGCGGCTCGTTCGGCGCCGTCGAGGCCGCCGCGCGCGAGGCCGGCGAGGATCAGCCCGCAAGCCCGGGTGCGCAACCGTAGGAGGTCGTGGCCGGCATGCGCGAACGTGATGCGGCGAGCATCGGGCAGACCGGTGGCGAGTTCGTCGACGGCGGCGGGCGGAATTCGCATGTCGCGAGCGCCCTGCAGGATGAGCGCGGGCACGGTCACTTCGCTGAGCCATGGTCTGGCGTCGAAGGGGTCGTCGGGCAGGTCGGGGTGCGCGGCGCGGACGGCGGTGAGCGCGCGGCTGCGGTCAAAGGGCCCACCGTCCGGCCGTTCGGGTGCGATACGGCCCAGCCAGATCGGCAAGGTGAGGTCGCCGTCGAAGACAAGCGGTTTGCGGCCGCCCTCGACCTCCTGCGCGGCGAGGCGGTGCAGGCGCTTGAGCGCACGGACGTGGCCGCCCTCGGCGCGCGTGAGCAGCGCGTCTACGGCGTCGAGCCCGGCAAGCTCGTAGACGAGTGGTAGCGCGAGCGCGAGTTCATCGTCGGTGGCGATCCCCCTCGTTGCGATCGCGCGGACGCGCTCGGCACGCCGCGCGAAGCCGGGCTCGGTGCCGTCCCAGAAGCACGCCCGCTGGCGATCACGCTCGAGGCGACAGACCGTCGCCGCGGTGCTGTCCAAGACAAGCGCGTCGAAGCGACCGGGAGCGCGGCGGGCCGCCTCCAGCGCCAGGTAGCCGCCGTAGGAACTACCCGCGAGGATCGCTCGCTCGCCGCCGACAGCGTCGCGCACGGCAAGCACATCACACGCAGCCTGCTCGAGTGTGACTGCGTCGGCGGGCAGCACCGCGCCGTCAGGCGTGTGTCGCGACAGCCCTACGCCGCGGTGCTCAGGCGTGACGACGTGCAGGCCGTGGGCGGCGAGGCGCGCGCGAACCTTGCGGTAGGGAAGGACGCTCGCCAGTCCAGGTCCGCCCGGCACCAGCACGAGCGTGGGACCGGCCTGCTCGGCGCCGGCCTCCGCGTAGGCAAGGTCAAATCCGGGTCCGTCGGGCGCGGCGTGGTTGAGCGGTACATGCACGGCGCCGACGCCCGGCCAGCTGCGCAGCAGCGCCGCCCGCCTGTGTTCTGCGAAGCGTTCGATCCTGCAACCACGCACAGCCATGCCCGTACCGCTACCCCCGCGCGAAGACCTCACGCCTGCGGCCTCGAGGCCACAGCAGCCATCCATTCAGCGCATCCCGGCAACCGTTCGCCTGCGGGACGAGCTCGGACGCAGAAAGGCTAGGGGCGCCACCGAAATCGTCGTCCAGTCAAGGATCGCTCGGGAGTGCCCCGGTCCGTCCCGTAATCAACAGGCTTGGCACCAGACAGACCGTCAAAGTCCGGGTCCCGCCGGAGGTTCGGATGCGGGACGAGGCGGCGGCATCAGAGTGGCGGCCTCTGGCCGCCTGTAGCGTCCGCTGGAGACGCTCTATCGCGACGACGACGAGCATCCCGGCGCCGCCGTTCGGCGCCGCAGAGGGCTGTGCGGGTACTCGCTACGCCTAGCGCTCGTCATCTGCAGCGTGTGCGCTCGCGCCGTCTGTCTGCTCGTCCAGAGCGCGCATCGCGCCGTGCACCGTCGTTGCGCGCCACTGGTGATACGTGCCCGCGGAGATGTCGTGCTCCTCGCAGACCTCCTGCACCGACCGCCCCTCACCGACGGCGCTCAGCACGATCTGCACCTTGCGGCTGGCGTCAAGGCCCGCCGCGCCGGCAAGGCTCTCAGCCGGGCGTCGCGGTGTCGGGTGATGGCGGTCTCTGCTGCGCGTCGTCGCTGGGCTCGTCGCGCACCAGGCGGCCGCCCCTGAACGTGCCCGCGGCGATCGTCATCCCGGCCGCAACGAGAATGATGTCCTTCAGGACATACTGGCCCTCCAGCGTCGGAGCGCCACCGGGCCCGCTGAACAACCGGCCCGACAGCAGCACCAACGGGGCGAGGATCCCGACGAACTCGATCGCCAGAAACCACACCGCGACGCGCATCCAGCGGTTGGCGAGCAGGCAGACACCGATGAAGACCTCCAGGCCGGCGATCAAGATGATCCCGACACGCCACGGCACCACACCGAAGGTCAGCAGGTCGATCGTCTTGATCGACAAGTCCTCCGCGGGGCTGACGCCGGGAAAGAACTTCAAGAGCCCGAAGCCGACGAATACGACGCCGACGGTGACCCGCAGCGCGGTGATGCTGTGGCGCACCAGGATGCCATGCAGCTTCTCCTCAACGGTCTCGAAGGTGTCGGTGAGGCTCATGATCGCTTCTGCGCAACGGCCGCACGGAGCGGTTCACTACGCGTTCGGCAGTGGGACGCGCCGCTCGTCTGTCGGGCACTCGGTCTCGTCGCGCTGAGGGACGCCGTTTTCGCTTCGCCCATGTCCCCGGTAGGCGACGACGTCGAGATCGCAAGGCGCGCCGACCGGGCGGGCTTGGAGGAACTGCGCCTGTCGCTACCTCTGCGACCGGTAATAGCGCACGGAGAAGACCTTGCTGCGTAGGCGCCCAACGTGGTTTCCGGTGCGGGTGGACGTCAACGGCTTGACGAGCAGCTTGATCTGCTCGATGTTGCGGGACCGCAT
>DASYVZ010000521.1:0-5224 GCA_035936515.1 Solirubrobacteraceae bacterium
TGCGATCGTCGCCCCCCAGGCGGCGCACGCAGCACTGACCGCACTGCGGTCAATGCCGGGCGGCGAAGCAGCCGCCGAGATCGGCGAATGCAAGACCGAACCCGAAGGCATGGTCCTGATGGCCACCGCCTTCGGAGGCAAACGCGTCATGGATCAGCTCGTCGGCGATCCACTGCCACGCATCTGTTAGCCGAGAGGGAGAAGCCCGCATCGTGGCGGTTTCGTCTCCTCGGGCCAGCCCGGATTTCGCCGCTGCTCCTCGCTGCGCTGACCGAGCGTTCAACCCGACGCCGGCGGACGCGGGCTTGCAATTCGCCTATATGTCTGGCACACATACGTTATGCGACCGTCCCCGACCGCCTCGACCGCGTTGTAGCCAGTCGTGCCATCGCCGCGGTACGCCCCCAGGAAGTCGCCGCCTGCGCCGGGGCTACTGGACGGCTGGCTGCTGCTGTCGCTGCGCGATGGCGAAAGCTACGGCCGAGCCCTCGTCGCCCGCCTGAGCGACCGCGGGATCAGCATCGAGTCGCATCACGCCTATCGCAGGCTGCGCGCGCTGGATCTCGAGGGGGCCGTCACGTCGCGCTGGACGGCATCGGACGCCGGCCCGCGGCGGCGCTCCTACCGCCTCACCCCGGCGGGCTGCCGTAGGCTCGCGGAGGTTGCCGAGAGCGTCGCCGCAAGCTGGCAACTGCACGAGACATTCCTACGCACCTACCACCGCGACGACGAGCACGCGCACACCCAGACCCGGCACGACGGCCTCGACCAGCCGCGGGCGCCCTCACAACAGCCCGAACACGAGGACGCCCTGCTGTCCGGGGACGCTGAGCAAGCGCAGCCGTCACAGGAGGACCTGGCGCCAACGGTTGGGAACCAGTTGCTCGCGGCCTGGCTGTTGTTGCTGCTCGAGGCGGGAGCGTCGTACGGCTATGGCTTGCGGCGCGCGCTTGCCGACCAGCAGGTCCACGCCGATCCCGGAGCGCTGTATCGCGTCCTGCGACAGCTCGAGCACGACGGGTGGCTTCGGTCACGCTGGATGCACCCGGCCGCCGGTCCGGGACGTCGCCTGTATCGCTTGACGGCAAGAGGACGGCGCCACCTCGAAGAGCTCGTCACGGACATCACCGCCGTCCAGAGCAGTCACGCCGAGTTCCTGCGCGCCTACGCCTCGCAGAGCTCGTCGAGCGCGCAGAGGAAGTAGCCGTACTTCCACGTGCGCTTCAGGTCGTCAGCGGCGACGTCCGGCGGGCACCGGATGCGCGACACGAGGTCGTCGCGCACCCTGCCGCGGGCGTCGCCGCCGAACCCCGGTAGCGTCCAGGACGGCCCGCCCTCGCCGGGCGAGGGATCGACCGCCTCGCTCTGGGCCAGATCGGCGGCGAGTTCCGCCATGGCGTCGACGGCCGGCGTCGCGTCTCCCTGTGCCTCGTCGAGCCTCGCCGCCAACGTCGCGGCGAGGTCCGAGTCGGGCTCGAGGTCGCCGTCGAACATCGCGAGCTCGGCCGCGCGGGTGAGGTAGCCGAGCCGCGCGGCCGTCTGGCCGGCAAGCACGGCATCGTCGGAGCACTCACGCTGGATGAGGTGGGGCAGGCCCACCTGCAGCAGCTCCAGCGTGTCGCGTTCGAGAGGAGCGTCGTTCATGCTCTCGAGGACCACCTGCGCAAGCTCGGGGACCAGCCGCTCGAGCTCGTCGCCGGGCGTCGCAGCGAAGCCGTCGGCGCTGCCGGCTTCGCGCCCGTCTGCCGCTCGATCGCGCTTGTCGCGGCGAAAGAACACCACGTCGCCATACTCGCACGAAACCGACGTTGCGCGGCCGTAGCCTCGCTCCGCGCGCTGCGTAAAGCGCCACGGATCCTCGCCGCGGCCGTGCCGCCACGTCAGGACGTATCCGCATGGGCTCAGCGGTCGCTCAGCACCTGCAAGGCGCGCATCTAGCGATCCTCTGACGTCAGACACCGACGATCAGCGGCCACCGCGTCCGGAGATGCCCTGGCTGGCACGCAGCGGAGAGATCGGGCGCGATGGTCCGGTCACGTCGCGGCATCGCCGTCGGCAGGCGGCTGCTGGCGATCGCCCGCGCCCGCCAGCACGGTCGACGGCAGATCGACACGCCGCCGGGCTGGTTTGCACCACTAGACCTCGGCCGCCGGACAGAGCCAGGCGACGAACACGTACTGGATGCCGAGCATGAGCGCGGCGACGTAGCGGTTTCGTCCGTCCGTGAGCACGAAGCGGCCATCGTGCCTCCAGTAACCGGTCAGAGGCGGCCAAGTCTGCGCGTCTTGCAGCGCAAGCTGGCGGCGGTAGGCGCGTTCGACTTCGGCGGGCTGGAGCTGCGATCCGGGGCCGGCGAGGCAGATCACCTGGTGGATGTCGACGTAGCCGGTGGCAACGGTATGGCCGGCAGGCACGAGCGTGCCGCCCCACTCGCGCGCCGCCGCGACCGCGTCGTCCGGGATGGGCGTGGATGAAACGACAACGTTCAGATCGGGCATGGCTGAGCAGTATGGCGATGCGTCTGCTGCACCGTTAACCGGGTGCCTCGCGGCTCCTCGAGCAGGAACGACGACGCGCCGGCTCCGCCGACCGGAGCGCCCGACGAAATCTCGACGAGCAGGCGGAGATCGCCGTCGCTGGCGCGCGGACGGATTCGCCGATGATGCCCAGCAGCGAGGCGAAGTCCTCGCCCTGCGCGCGCGTGAGCTGCGCGCTGCGCACGTGCGGCACGGCGTCGGGATCGACGGGATGTTTGTGTTCGGACAACCCGGCGCCGTAACCCGTGTATCCGGACGGTCGTGCGGAGATGACGGGCGCCATGGTCGTAGCCCTACCCGCGCCGCTTCGACGTGGACCGCGAGATCCATGGCCTTGCGGCGTACCGCCACGTGAAGGATCCGCAGACCCGAACCGAGGAGGCCGACGTGTCCTACGCAGATCAGATGCTGCAGACCTATCCGCGTGATTTCAACGTCGACAAGGACGTCCTCGTGCGCTGCATCGAGGCGTGTTATGACTGCGCGCAGGCGTGCACGGCGTGCGCCGATGACTGCCTGAGCGAGGAGAATGTCGCGCAGCTGGTCAAGTGCATCCGCCTGAACGCCGATTGCGCCGACATCTGCACAGCGACCGGTCGCGTCGTCAACCGCCAGACGGAGTACGACGCCAACGTCACCCGCCCGGTCGTCGAGGCGTGCGTGCAGGCCTGCAATTCGTGCGGCGACGAGTGCGAGCAGCACGGCGAGGCGGGCATGGAGCATTGCCGCGTCTGCGCGGAGGCCTGCCGGCGCTGTGAGCAAGCCTGCGAGGAGCTGCTCGCGGCGATGAAGTAACGCGCCGACCACGCCGGCTCTGGCAGCGAGCGGGATACCTTCAGATGCAACACGCGCAGGCGCCCGAGCAGCCAGCCAGTCGCTCAACGCGCCGCCCTTCAGCGCGACCGCGCACTTCTGACGGGCTGCACGATCGGTGAGACGCTCGGAATGGTGATCGGCACCGCATCGGGCTTCAGCGATCTGCGGACGGTCGCGCTCGCCGTCGCGCTGGCGTTCGTACACCAGTACCACCACCGCCACCGCGACCAGGGCTCGCACGCCGAGCAGTCGGCGTGAGCGCGATCGACTGGGTCGTCACAGCGGCCGGACTGCTGCTCGTCGCAACGGCGCTGCGCGAGGTCTTTCACACGCTGCTGCACCCCAGCGGGATCGGCCAGCTGACCCACGCGATCTTCGGGGTGATCTGGCGTGCTGCGCGGCGCCTCGGTGGCCGCGCGAGCGCTCTCGCCGGCCCACTAGCGGTCGTATCGACCATCGTGATGTGGACGCTGATGATCGTCTTGGGCTGGGCGCTGGTGTACTGGCCGCAGATGCCAGAGGCCTTTCAGGTCGCCGAAGGAATCCAGGCGTCCGAGCAGGACGACCTGCTCGACGCCGTGTATCTCTCGGCGGTCGCGCTGTCGACGCTCGGATTCGGCGACATCGTGGCCGAACAGACAGCGCTGCGGATCGCGCTCGTCGTCGAAGCACTCGTCGGTTTTGCGCTGCTGAGCGCCGCGATCAGCTGGGTGCTGTCGATCTATCCGGCGCTGATGCGCCGCCGCGCGCTGGCGAGCCGCATCAACGCCCTCGTCACCGGCGACGGCGATCAGGCGCGACTAGTCGAGGGCGACCCGCCATGCGTGCTGGCGCTCGTGCTGCACAACCTCAGCGAACAGCTCCACACGGTGGGCGTCGACCTCGTCCAGTACCCCTCCAGCTACTTCTTCCACGGTCCAGCGGCCGACCTCTCGCTGCCGCCGGCACTCTGGCGCCTGCAGCACGCCCTGGCGCGCGACGACGTGCCGCCTGAAGCCGAGGCGGCAGCAACAGCCCTACGCGGCTCTCTCAGCGCAGTGGGCGACACGCTTCGCCGCGGGTCCTTTCGACTCCGCGCCAACGATGCGCAGGCAGCGCTTCACGCGTACGCCGCCGACCATGAGCGCTAGCAATTGCACTGGCTTGAGCGGTGCTGGTCGGCAGGCGAAGCCATCGGCTGAGCGTGCCCTGTGTGCGCGCCGTCCTGGCCGCCGCTCAACCTGATCGTCGAAGCAACCGTCGCGAGCGCACGGAGCACGACACCGAGCGTCAGCCCGCCCCGGCGCCGACCGCAAGCAGAAACCCCTCGCGCACGAGGCGCCTGACGAGCACGAGCCGACCGGCGGTGTCGAGCCGGCCCGGCAGTTCCGCGGCCGTGAACGGTGCCCGCGCCGCGTGCGCTGCGACGACCGCATCGGCAGCCTGTGCAGGGAAGCGGACCTCCTTGCCCTCGAAGCGCAGCGCGACACCACCGCCGGGGCACGGCTCGAGATCGGCGATCACCGTCGTGCGGCGCACCAGCGGCGTGTCGAGCGTGAGCGCGTCGAGCGCGCGCACCTGCGTGAGCTGGCCGTCGAGGATCGGGTGCCGCGTGTCGACGAAGCGCCGGCGCGCGCGGCGCGCGACCTCCTGCTCGCTCAACCGGACCGCGAGGCGCTCGGACAGCTCGCCCGGCAGCTTGCCGCCGGGGTCGAGCGCGCGCCGGAACTCGACGTCCTCCGCACAGTCGGCGAGCGCGGCGCGCATCGCCTCCAGGCGCGTCGGCGGGTGCAAACCGACGGTGATGTGCAGCGACGCGCTGTCCGTCGCGGCGGCCTCGTGCGGCCAGCCGCGCGGGATGTACGGCGTGTCGCCGGCGCGCAGCGTGATGT
>DASYVZ010000522.1:0-2034 GCA_035936515.1 Solirubrobacteraceae bacterium
GCGGATCACCGCACGAATCGAGATGGGCGACCCGCCGCCGCCCGCCGCCGTCGGCCGCACCGCCTACCGGATCGCGCAGGAGGGTTTTACCAACGCACGCAAGCACGCGCCGGGACCGGCGGTGACGCTCACCGTGGACGCCGCCGGCAGCCATCTGCACGTCGAGGTGCGCAGCCTGGCCCCCGTGGCCGTCGCCGCGGCCGCGCCGCCGCCCGGGGCAGGGACCGGCCTGATCGGGCTCGCCGAGCGCGTCTCGCTCGCCGGCGGCACGCTCGAGCACGGCGTCGACCCCGACGGTGCATTCGTGCTGCGTGCGAGCCTGCCGCGATGATCCGCGTCCTGCTCGTCGACGACGACGCGCTCGTGCGCTCGGGCCTGCGCATCATGCTCGCCGGCGCCGCGAACGTCGACGTGGTCGCCGAGGCCGCGGACGGCCACGAGGTGCTCGGTGCTGTCGACCTGCACCGGCCCGACGTGGTCCTGATGGACATCCGCATGCCCCAGCTCGACGGCATCGCGGCCACCCGGCTGCTGGCCGCGCAGCCCGACCCGCCCGCCATCGTCGTGCTCACGACGTTCGACGCCGACGAGCTCGTCCTGCGCGCGCTGCAAGCCGGAGCAGCCGGCTTCCTTCTGAAGGACACCCCGCCGGCGGAAATCGTCCGCGCGATCGAGCTCGTCCACGCCGGCGACGGGATGCTCTCCCCCGCCATCACGCGGCGGCTCATCTCCCTCGTGGCCCGCGACTCCGACGCGGCCGCCCGCACCGACCGCGCCCGCGCCCGCATGGCAAAGCTCAGCCCACGCGAGCACGACGTCGCCCTCGCCGTCAGCCGCGGCCAGGCCAACGCCGAGATCGCCGCAGCTCTGCACCTCTCCGTCCCGACGGTCAAGGCCCACGTCTCCCGCCTGCTCGACAAGCTCGACGTCAACAACCGCGTCCAGATCGCCCTGCTCGTGAAAGACGCAAGCGGGCACCAGTAGAGCGACCACATTCGTCTCAACCTCCCAGGGAAGCTCGCTCCCTGCGACCTCGCTCGCCGGTCGCTAGAGCCGGGTCCGCAGAGGGAGCAGAAGCGGCGAGGTCCCCTGCTTTTCCTCAAAGCAGGTCGGTGGCCAGTGCTGCTGGTCGTCCATTGGGGCAGTGCGGCCGATCAACGCAGCGCTACCCCTCCTGCCTGGCAGGAGCTTCTCGTCGCCGTAGACGGCGCAGATCCGCGATTGGCGCGCGCCGGTACGCCACCGGAGCGACTAACGCTCGCAGGCGCTTCGTGGGCGTCCATAGGGGACGACGTGGCGGCGCGCGGTGCCTCGCGTCTGGTTGTAGACATCGAGCCGCAGGCACTGGGGTTCCGTGAAGAGGAAACCGCCGTTGAACTGGGTCCGCGGCCCAACGACACCAGGGCCGGAGAAGCGTCGCTTGTCTTCGGGGCAGCTTTCAAAGCGGACCATTGTCTGACCCTCGTCGAGCCGGAATCCGAGCGACCGGTTGCCGCTCGGGAAGCGGTACAAGAGGGCCGCCCGCCTGCGGTCCTCGGGGGCGACTGCGACCGTGACGACCGTGTCCGCGCGGACCTCGGTGACCGTTTTGATCGGCATGTACTCGCGGTTGATCGACTTGAACGCCTCCGAGGGGTCGCGCGCTGCGACGCGGTTGCGCTCCTTCAGGCCGTAGAAGATGATTGGACCGGCGATCACATCATCGCGCGGCCTCGGAGTGAGCCGTCCGCCTTCGACACGCGAGGCGCAGTCCCTGATCGCCTCCGGCTTGGGGGCGGCGGACGGCGTCTGCGAAGTCGTCGTGGCGGTCGCACCGGGTCCCGCGCTCGGCTGTGGCTGGCGCTCGGATCCGGTGTCGCCACACCCCCGCCGCCATCCCGGCGACCCACACGGCGAAGAGAAGGTGTCCCCTCATAGGGATGTTTATACGGGCCAGCCCGCCGGAAAGGTCCCGGCGCGGGCTGCTGCTTTCGCCTGGACGGGGGGGCGCCGGCCGGCGCACTGCACCCGCTACCGGTCCTGCCTCAAAGCAGG
>DASYVZ010000523.1:0-4252 GCA_035936515.1 Solirubrobacteraceae bacterium
TTCGCCCGCGCGCTCGCGGCCGACCCGCGGATCCTGATCCTCGACGAGGCCACCTCGAACGTCGACCTGCACACCGAGGCCCGGATCGAGGGCGGGCTGAAGCGGCTGCTCGCCGGGCGCACCGCGGTCGTGATCGCGCACCGGCTGAGCACGATCCGCCAGGCGGGCCGGATCGTCGTGCTCGACGGCGGCCGGATCGTCGAGCAGGGAACGCACGACGAGCTGCTCGACGCCCAGGGCGCCTACTGGCGCCTGTACCGTGACTGGATGGCGCAGGCGGCGGCGTAGGCGCTCAAACGACTGCCGGGCAAGGACTCGAACCTTGAATTCCAGGGCCAGAACCTGGCGAGTTGCCGATTACTCCACCCGGCAAGGCAGTGCGCGAGTATAGCCACGGCGTCCGCCCGTCGAGGGGCGAGGAGCTCGCGGCGGGGCGCCGCTCAGCCGACGCGGCCGTTGGGCGCGAACTGCGCGGTGATGTGGGGTTCGAGGCCGGGATCGAGCACGACGAGCACCTCATCGCCCGGATTGATCACCGTGTCGCCCTTGGGCACGAACCCGGCCCTGCCGGACGGCAGAACCGAGATGATCAGGCTGCCGTCGGGCAGGTCGATGTCGCAGACCGCCCGGCCGGCCGCCGGTGCTCCGTCGGTCACCTCGACCTCGATGATCTCGAGCTTCTCGTCGGGCAGGTCGAGCAGGTGGACAAGCCCGTGGCCGGGCACCTCGTGCTCGATGAGGTTGAGGATGAGATCGGTCGCCGAGACCGCGGGCTGGATGCCGAGCAGCTTGAAGTGCTGGAGGTTGCGCGGGTTGTTGCAGCGGGCGATGATCCGCTCGCAGAGGTACTTCTCCTTCGCGACCTGGCAGATGAGGATGTTGTCCTCGTCGTCGCCGGTGACCGCCACGACGAGGTCGGCGCGCTGGATGCCGGCGCGCTCGAGCACCCACAGCTCCGTGCCGTCGCCGTACTGGATGGCGTGCTCGAGCTCCTGCTCGATGCGCAGGTACGCGCGCCGCTCCCCCTCGATGAGCGTGACCTCCTGGCCGTTGCGGATCAGCTCGCGTGCGAGGTTCAGGCCGACCTTGCCACCGCCGACGACGATGACGTACATCAGGACGTGATGTCCAGGATGGCCTTCTCGAACATCGCGATGCCGAGCTTCACGGCGCAGATCGTGTGCAGCCCCTGCTCGGCGTACCAGTCCGAGCGCGCCGGGTCGAGCACGCGCACGATCACGTGATCGACGCTGAAGCGCTTCTGCGCGATCTGCGCGACGAGCAGGTTCGTGTTGTCGCCGCGCGTCGCAGCGATGAAGACGTCGGCCTCGGCGATGCCGGCGGCGAGCAGCGCGTCGATCTCGATCGCCGTACCGACGGTGAAACGCCCGCCGGAGTCCTCCCAGGAGGTCGCCTGGCCGGCGTCGAGGCGCTCGTGCGAGAGCGGGTCCTCATCGAGGACCGAGACGGTGTAGCCCGCCGCGAGCGATGACTTGGCCACAGCCGAACCGACGCGCCCGGCTCCCACGACGAGGACCATCATCGCGAGCGCTCGCAATCGGGACTGCCGCCGGCCACACTCGAGCAATGGCGCGCCGTCATGCGCCGGATGCTAGAGGAACCGCGCCCTATACAGGCCGCTCGGCGTCCGGCTCGAGGTCGCCTGCCGGTGCCGTGAGGATCACCCGGCAGGGCGCCTTGCGCACGACGTACTTCGTCGCGTCGCCGACGAAGTTGTCCAGAGGGCCGCCGATGCCACCGAGCCGTGCGCCGCCGCGAATTGCCGAGGGCTCCTCCGCGGCGAGGACGATGAGCTCGACTCCGCGCCGGCTGGCCTGCTCCACGATCCCCTCGCCCGCGCGCCGCGCCCGCACCGTCGCGGTCATCACCTCGACGCCGTCGTACTCCTCCCCCACCGCCTTGGCGCGGGACAGCGCCGCCCGCGCGGCTTTGAGGTGCGAGTCGGGCAGCCGCGCGTCCAGCGGCAGCGAGAGCGGCACCTCGAAGACCCAGATCGCCTCGATCGTCGCGCCGTGGCCTTCGCCCTCCTCGGGATTCTCGGCGGCGGCCAGGCGAGCGGCGGTCTGCACGACGTCGTCGTCCAGCGGCGTGCCGTAGATCGGCACGAGAATCGAGCCGTACTCCGCGCGTGCGGGCTCAGAGCGCA
The DNA here is from genome assembly GCA_035936515.1 of Solirubrobacteraceae bacterium. GTDB lineage: Bacteria > Actinomycetota > Thermoleophilia > Solirubrobacterales > Solirubrobacteraceae > CADCVQ01. The sequence continues at coordinate 2,168 of DASYVZ010000523.1, forward strand.
GCGCCGCCTCCGACAGGACGACGCGCCCGAGCAGCGGCATCTCGGCGCTGCGCCGGTAGCCCACGTACAGCGCGATGCCGACGCCCATCCAGGTGAGGCCGATCGCCCGCGCCCCCTCGTGAAATCCAAGCACGCTGGCCAGGCCGCCCGCGGCCATCACCGCACCGAGCACGGCGGGCAGCGGCAGATCGCCGCCGCCGGCTCGCACCGACAGCGGGATCCGGTACGGCCGCGGGCGATAGGGCTCGCGGTAGCGCAGCACGCAGATCGACACGTGCGCGATGAGGAAGGCCAGCATCGCGCCGAAGGCGTAGATGCCGACGAGGAACTCGAGGTCGCGCGGTACAACGAGGGCGGTGGCGAGCACCGCGGCCAGCACGATCACGACGTACGGCGTGCCGTGGCCGGGGTGCAGGCGCCCCATCGCACTGGGGATCTGCCGGTTTCGCGCCAGCGAGTAGGACAGGCGCGACAGCCCGAGCATCGCGCCGTGCGCCGCCACCACGAGCGTGAGGGTGGCCAGCGCGGCGACCGCATAGCGCAGCGCTTCGGCCAGCCACGGCGGATCGAACCTCGAGACGAGAGCGAGCACCGGGGCGTTGAGCGCGTCGCCGGTCAGCGGCGAAGCGCCCGGCGTGATCGGCAGCGCCGCGACCGCCACAAGCGACATCCCGACGTAGATGACGAGCACGGAGACCGTCGAGCTGGCGATCAGCCGCTTCAGGCCGCTGCGGCTCACGCGGATCTCGCCGGCAAGCCCCGAGGCCGACTCCAGGCTCGTGAACGCCACCGCCGACACCGTCAGCGCGAACAGCAGGTCCTCCCAGCGCGGCGCCGTGCCGAGGTCGATCGTCTGCGTGAGCGCGCCGATGTCGACGACGAGGAACGCGCCGAGCCCGATCACGAGCAGCTGCAGGACGACGTCGAGGACGGCCAGCATCGAGACGCGCTCGATGCCGCGGCCGGCGCTCGCGCCGCGGATATTGCGCGACGCGACGTAGCCGATGATCGCGACCGCCGCCACGAGCTCGGTCGTTCCACTGCCCATCGGAGACCAGAACGCCGCCATGTACTGCGTCGCGACGAAGGCCGTCACCGCGATGAGGATCAGGAAATCCAGCAGCACCGCCCAGCCGGCGATGAAGCTCCACAGCTCGTTGAACGCGTAGCGAGCGAAGACCGTCGAGCCGGCCCGCTCCTGGTGCAGCGAGGCGCCCTCGACGTACGTCATCGCCGTCAGGACGAAGAAGATCGCGGCGCCGAGGAAGACCAGCGGCGTCAGCCCCAGCGCGTTGCCGGCGACGATTCCGAGCGAGAAGTACACGGCCGCCGCAAGCGACGACCACACGATCGCGAAGATCGCCGGCGAACCCAGGCTGCGGCGCAGCACCGGCCGAGCACCCGGTGGCGGGGCTGTCACCAGAGCCCCCGCCAGGAGAAGTACAGCCGTCCCGCGCCGGCCGCGACGAACAGCAGCCCGAGGATCGTCCCCACCGCCAACGGCCCACCGCCCGCCGAGAAGGTCCGTACGACGATTGCCAGCCCGAGCACGACCATCGCGGCCGACAGCACGAGCGTCGCCGAGCGGTGCAGCGCACGGGCGGAGGAACGCTCAGGCATGCGCCGGCTCGCTCTCGATCATCACGCGGCAGGGGCGGTCGGCGACCAGGGCGGTAGGCGCTTAGGTTTCCTGCCGGACGCAGTCGCGGATGCGCGCGCGGGCGGTGGTGTCGGTCAGCTTGACCCAGACGGTGGTGATCGTGCCCTGCCGCTCGACGCTCGCGTTCTTGAACCGGCGGGCGTTCCTGCGGAGCCGGGCTTCGTAGCGCTTGGCCCGCGCGAGGCTGTCGTAGAACGCGATGAAGGCGCTGCCGCGCGGCCCGGCGACGAGGATCTCGTAGCTTGGCGCGTTGGGTGTGCCGGGGCGGCGGACGCCGCCGGTGGCGCGGTAGCCGTGCTGCGCCACGCACCGGCGCACCGCCTCGACCGCCCGCTGCTCCGGGCGATCGCCGCGTCCCGGCTCACGCGCGCCCTGTGACGTCCGCCCCGGGGTCGTGCTCGTCTGCGTGGTGGCGGGGGCGGGGG
>DASYVZ010000524.1:0-3704 GCA_035936515.1 Solirubrobacteraceae bacterium
GGTCAGCGCCGCGCGCACGGCCGTCCCGCCACGCGGCTGCTTCGTCACCAGCGAGCCCGGGTTCAGGCGCAGGACGCGGACCTGCTCGACCGCCGACGCATCGCGGCCGCCACAGCCGGCGAACAGGATGCCGACGGCGAGCGCCGCGGCGGCGGCGAGCGCAGCGAGCCAGAAGGACATGATGAGGGGAGGCTACGTGCCGGCGACAGCGCGGCGCGCCACCGCGGCCGCGATGCGCTCGGCGATGCGCTTGCCCGTGAAGCCGACCTCCGCGTGCAGGATCGCCGGCGTGCCGTGCGTGACGTAGCGGTCGGGCAGGCCGACGCGCAGGATATGCGCGCCCTCGATCGCGTCCTCGTTGAGCGACTCCCACACGGCGGTGCCGAAGCCGCCCGCCAGGACGCCCTCCTCGACGGTCACGAGCAGCTCGTGCTCCGTGGCGAGCTGCGCCATGAGCGCGGCGTCGATCGGCTTGGCGAAGCGCGCGTCGACGACCGTGGCGTCGAGACCGCTCGTGCTGAGGCGGTCGGCGGCCTCGAGGCCCTTCGCCACGCCCGTGCCGTAGCCGACGATCGCAACCTTGCCGTGGCCCTCGCGCAAGATCTCGCCGCGGCCGATCTCGATCGGGTCCGCGCGGGTGGGCAGCGGCACACCGAGCCCTTCGCCGCGCGGGTAGCGCAGCGCGATCGGCCCGTCGTCGTAGAGCAGTGCGGTGCGCAGCATGTGCACGAGCATCGCCTCGTCGCGCGGCGCCATGAGGACGATGTTCGGCAGCGGGCGCATGTAGGCGATGTCGAAGACGCCGTGGTGGGTCGGGCCGTCGTCGCCGACGAGCCCTGCGCGGTCGAGCGCGAAGACCACGTTGAGCTTCTGCAGGCAGACGTCGTGGACGATCTGGTCGTAGGCGCGCTGCAGGAACGTCGAGTAGATCGCGGCGACCGGCTTGGCGCCCTGCAGCGCGAGGCCGGCGGCGAAGAGGATCGCCTGCTGCTCGGCGATGCCGACGTCGAAGTAGCGCTCGGGCATCTCCTTCTGCAGGATGTTCAGCCCGGTGCCGGTGTTCATCGCTGCGGTGATCCCGACGACGCGGCGGTCGCGGCGGCACTCCTCGACGAGCGCCTCGCCGAAGACCTGCGTGAACTGCGGCGGCGGCTTGGGCAGCGTCGGCATCGCAGGGACGGCGACGACGCCGTTGGCGATCGACTTCGGCTTCGCGGCGTGCCACTTCTCCATGCCCTCCTGCCCGCCCTCCTCGGCGGGCGCGAAGCCCTTGCCCTTCACGGTCGCGATGTGCACGAGCACGGGCCGCTCGGCGGCCAGCGCGCTGCGCAGCGCGAGGCGGAGGGCGTGCACGTCGTGACCGTCGATGACGCCGGTGTAGGCCCAGCCGAGCTCCTCCCACAGCAGGCCCGGCGCCCAGAACGCCTTGATCGACTCCTTCATCTGCTCGCCGTAGCGCTCGAACTTGCGGCCGACGCCAGGCAGCTCGCTCAGGCGCGTCTCCATGTTCTCGCGCGTGTGCCAGAGCTTGGGGTGCAGGCGAATGCGCGTGAAGTAGCGCGAGAGGGCCCCGACGTTCGGCGCGATCGACATGCCGTTGTCGTTGAGCACCACGACCATCGGCGTCCCGGCGCCGCCGGCCTGGTGCAGCGCCTCGAACGCGACGCCCCCCGTCATCGCGCCGTCGCCGATGACGGCCACGACGCGGCCCGGATCGGGGTTCTTCAGCGCCTTCATCGCCTCCTTGATGCCGACGGCGACGCCGATCGACGTCGAGGCGTGGCCCGCGCCCATGATGTCGTGCTCGCTCTCCGCGATCGCGCAGAAGGGCGCCAGGCCCTCGTACTGGCGGATCGTCGCGAGCCGGTCGCGGCGGCCGGTAAGCACCTTGTGCGGGTAGGCCTGGTGGCCGACGTCCCAGAGGATCTTGTCGCGCGGCGAGTCCAGCAGCGAGTGCAGCGCGACGGCCAGCTCGCACGTGCCGAGATTCGCGCCGAAGTGCCCGCCGATCTCGCCGACCGTGGCGATGATGTGCTCGCGCACCTCCTGGGCGACGCGCGTGAGGTCGTCCTCGCTCAAGGCGTGCAGGTCCTGGGGGCGGTTGATGCTCTGAAGAAGGGTCTTGGTCATGGGGGTGCTAGGAGCTGCGGGTCGCGATGAAGTCCGTGATCTGCTCAAGCTCGGGCGCCCCGTTCGGCGCGGCGGCGAGAAGCGACGCACGAGCCTGGCGGTGCGATCGCGCAGCGAGCTCGCGTGCGCCGTCGAGTCCAAACTCGCTGACGTACGTGCGCTTGCCGTGACGCTCGTCGCTGCCTTGCGGTTTACCCAGTGCGGCGTCCGTACCAGTCACGTCGAGGATGTCGTCGACGATCTGAAACAGGACGCCGAGCTCGAAGGCGAAGGCGCAGAACTCGGTCGTATCGGGTCGGTTCATCCCAGATATAAGCAATACGCACTCTACCGACGCGCCGATCAGCCTCCCGGTCTTCAGCTCGTGCAGGCGGCGCAGCTCGTCGGCGTCGCGCGGCTGCCCGGCGACGTCCATGAACTGGCCGCCGACCATCCCCTCGACGCCGGTCGCGGCCGCCAGCTCGGCCATCGCGGCGAGGATCGCCCGCGGCTCGCCGCGCTGGTGGGTGAGGATGTGCTTGAAGGCCTCCGCGTAAAGCCCGTCGCCCGCCAGAATCGCGACGTCCTCGCCGAAGGCCCTGTGCGCCGTGGGTCGGCCGCGACGCATGTCGTCGTCATCCATCGCGGGGAGGTCGTCGTGGATGAGCGAGTACGTGTGGATGAGCTCGATGCCGGTCGCGAGTGGCAGCATGTCGCGCTCGTCGCGCCCGATCGCGCGCGCCGTGGCCAGCGCGAGGACCGGGCGGATCCGCTTGCCGCCGGCGAGCAGGCTGTAGCGCATCGCCTCGACGAGGCGGGCGGTACCCGGCTCCTCGGAGAACGTGAGCCTCTCGAGCTCGTCCTCGACCAGCAGCCGCAGCTCTTCGGGATACGCCATGTCGCGCTCGGGGTTCCGCCGCCGCCGCGGGATCAGAGCAGCGAGTCCTGGCCCGGCAGCGGGTTGCGCGCCGCCTCGCGCGCGCGGCGGTCGAGCTCGGCGGAGGCCTGCGACGCCAGCGCCGCGCAGTCCTCGACGACCGTCGCGGCGGCGTCGGCGCTCAGATCGCCGGAGCGCAGCTGCTCGGCCGCCCGCTCCAGCTGGCCGACGAGTTCGTCGAGGGTTGTCGCGTCGGCTTCGCTCATGACGTCGTCGCGGGATTGTCTCCCATCTCACGGTGGACCGCGGCGAGAATGCCGTTGACGAAGTTGGGCGCGTCGGCGCCGGAGTACGTCTTGGCGAGTTCGACGGCCTCGTCGATGGCGCCCTCCGGGGGGATCGGCGTTTCGGCGGGCGCGGCGTCCGGGTGCAGCATCTCCAGCAGCGCGACGCGCATGATCGCCTTCTCCAGCGGGGCGATGCGGTCGATCGTCCAGCCCTTGGCGTGGCGCGCGAGCAGGGCGTCGAGCTCCTCGGCACGGTCCTCGGCGGCGTAGGCGAGGGCGCGCGTGAAGATCGATGCGTTGCTGTCGAAGACGTCCTCGAGCTCGCGCTTGGTCACGTCGGCCTGATAGAGGGCGAAGACGGCCGCCCTGCGCTGATCGGTCCTGCGCGGCATGTTCTGCTTCGGAGCGGCGCGGGCTAGACGCGCGACATG
>DASYVZ010000525.1:0-2730 GCA_035936515.1 Solirubrobacteraceae bacterium
CTGCTGCGCAGCGGTCGCGGCGTGCCGGTCACCGGTCGAGGGCTCCTGCGCGACCGCTACGGCGACCGCGGTCGCGACACCGACGGCGAGCAGCAGGGCGAGCAGGCGGCGCACCCCGCGCAGCCTAACGGCGACGGTGCCGGCGCACGCCACCGCAGCGGCGCCCGCCGATGCGTCCTACCTCGCCGCGCTCCGCGCGGCCTCCCTGAGGTCTCGCAGCTTGACCAGCAGGCTCGGCCTGGTCCGAAAGCCGAGGCGCTGTCGCGCGCGGCCGAGCGGCTCGGTCAGGCTGTCGGCGTCATTCGCCGGCCGGCTCTCGCGGTTGCGCCAGCCGATCCTCGCTGCGCGGCCGACGACGCGCAGCGCGATGTTCGGAGCGATCGCATCCAGCAGCGCCCACGTCGCCATCAGCCCGCCGACCGTGCGTTCGGTCGTTCGGGAGGGGCCAACCGCCCGCGCGACTTCTCTGGCGACGTCCTCGGCCCGATAGGCGCCGAGCAGCCGGGGCATCGTCCGCCCGTCGGTCGTGCGCGCGCGCCGCCAGAACGGCGTGTCCACGGGGCCGGGCGCCACGAGCGCGACCGACGCCGGGCTTCCGAGCGCCCGCAGTTCGATCTGGAGGGTGCGCACGAATCCGCGAACGCCGTGCTTCGCCGCCGTGTAGGCGGCCAGCCACGGTACCGGCACGCGCCCCGCGATCGACCCGACGACCACCAGCCTGCCGCTCGTCGCCTCCAGGTGAGGCAGCGCGGCGTGCGCCGTGTTGATCATGCCGAACAGGGCGATCGCGATCGTGCGCTCGTAGTCGTCGGGCGTCATGTCGACGAACGGCCCATACGCCGACGCCGCGGCGTTGGCCACGACGGCGTCGAGACCGCCCAGCGCCTGCGCCGCCTCGCCCAACGCGCGCTGCATCGCGCCGGCGTCGCTGACGTCAGCCACGACGACGGCCGCGCCCTCCAGCGATGCCGCGGCCTGCGCAAGCGCCTCGTCACCGCGCGCCAGCAGCGCGACACGCGCGCCGCGGCCGGTCAGCTCGCGCGCGCACGCCAAGCCGATGCCGCTCGAGCCCCCCGTGATCAGCACACGCTTGCCGGCCAGCGAGTCCGGATGGTTCGTAGCGGGCGACACTCTGCGCAGCATGCCCGCGACGGCGCCGGGGCATGTTCACGCACCTGTGCGCCGCCGGCTTGACCGCCCGTCGGGGATGCCGAACCGCGCGCCCTACGCTGTAGCGGTCCGATGGCAGACCAGGCCCACATCCGCAACTTCTCGATCATCGCCCACATCGACCATGGGAAGTCGACGCTGGCCGATCGCATCCTCGAGATGACGCAGACCGTCGACCCGCGCGCGATGCGCGCGCAGGTGCTCGACTCGATGGATCTCGAGCGCGAACGCGGCATCACCATCAAGGCCCAGGCGGTGCGCGTCCTCTACGAGGCGCGCGACGGCGAGACCTACCAGCTGCACCTCATCGACACGCCCGGCCACGTCGACTTCACCTATGAGGTCAGCCGTTCGCTGGCGGCGTGCGAGGGGGCGCTGCTCGTCGTGGATGCCTCGCAGGGGGTCGAGGCGCAGACGCTGGCGAACACCTACCTGGCCATCGAGGGGGGCCTGGAGCTCATCCCGGTGCTCAACAAGATCGACCTGCCGGGCGCCGAGCCCGAGCGCGTCGCCGAGGAGGTCGCCGACCTGCTCGGCGAGCCGATGGACGACATCCTGCACATCTCGGGCAAGACCGGCGAGGGCGTCATCGACGTCCTCGAGCAGCTCGTGGCCCGCGTGCCGCCTCCGGGCGGCGATCCCGACGCGCCGGCGCGCGCGCTGATCTTCGACTCCGAGTTCGACCAGTACCGCGGCGTGATCGCCTACATCCGCGTCGTGGACGGGACCTTTCGCAAGGGCGACGCGATCAAGGCGATGGTCGGCACGACCGAGGCCGACATCGACGACATCGGCTTCTTCACTCCGGCGATGGCCGTCTGCGATCAGCTCTCCGCCGGCGAGGTCGGCTTTCTCATCACGGGCATCAAGGAGGTCTCGGCGCTCGCCGTCGGCGACACCCTCACGACGAAGGCCAATCCTGCCAGCGAGCCGCTGCCCGGCTATCGCGACGTGCAACCGGTCGTCTTCTGCGGCCTGTTTCCGATCGACTCCGACGAGTACCCCGACCTGCGCGACGCGCTCGAGAAGCTGACGCTCAACGATGCCGCGCTGTCATGGCAGCCGGAGATCTCCGAGGCGCTCGGCTTCGGCTTTCGCTGCGGCTTTCTCGGCCTTCTGCACATGGACATCGTCCGCGAGCGCCTCGAGCGCGAGTACGACATCGAGCTCATGGCGACGATGCCGTCGGTGCGTTTCGACGTCACGCTGACCGACGACTCCGAGATCGAGGTCCACATCCCCTCGGACTTCCCCGACCCGGGTCGCGTCAAGGAGATCCGCGAGCCGATGATCGAGGCTTCGATTCTCACGCCGAAGGAGTACATCGGCCCGATCATGGAGCTCTGCATCGACCGTCGCGGCACGCACAAGGCGATGCACTACCTGACCGCCGATCGCGTCCAGCTCACCTACGACCTTCCGCTCGCCGAGATCGTCATCGACTTCTTCGACGCGCTCAAGTCGCGCACGCGCGGCTACGCCTCGCTGGACTACGAGCTCGGCGAGATGCAGGTCTCCGACATGGTCAAGCTCGACATCCTGCTCGGCGGCGAGCAGGTC
>DASYVZ010000526.1:0-6834 GCA_035936515.1 Solirubrobacteraceae bacterium
GCGCAGCGGAGCTGACCTGTCCGAGGCGCTGCAGGTGATGCACGAGACCGTCCGGCGGCTGGGAAACCCGGACTTCTATGTCAGCGCGCTCGTCGCGCGCTGGCGGCCGGCGACGCGAACGCTGACGTGGGTCAACTGCGGCCATCCCCCTGCCTACCTCGCCCACACCGACGCCAGCCTGATCGAACTCGAAAGCCCAGAGCACGCCGCGCTCGGCGTCGGCGACGACGAACGCACCTTCTCGCTCGCGCAACGCGAACTGCATTCCGGCGAGCGCCTCATCCTCGTCACCGATGGCATCACCGGGCGGCGCACCGAAGGCGGCGGAACGTTCGGCGCCGACGGCATCAAGCAGGCGCTCGCCGGCATCGAGAACCAAACGGCCTGCAGCACCGCGATGGCGGTGCTGCAGGGCGTCACCGACTGCTGGCGCGAACCGCTCGAGGACGACGGAACCGTCGCCGTCCTGGCGATCGACTGACGGCGACTTGGATGCCACGGCCGCTCGGCCACGCCACGCTTACCGCTATCAACGACCAGATCTACCGCCTCGGCGCGATCTGCGCTGTATCACCACGAAGATGCCGAGCGTCCGATCCTCGCCATCACGAGGGCACAGAATCTCTGGCGCCGCAGGAGCATCTTCGGTCGGGGCCAGCCGCCAGCGCTCAGACGTGGCGCCTCGTGAAGCGAGACAGGCGGTGCTGCTCGGTCAGCGTGGTGGCCGCAGTCGGCGGTCGTGGCGGCGCAACCGCATTGTCGTCGTCAGGACGGTGGCGCAGGATGCGCATGACCGCCCTGCGGTGCTGCTGCGCGAACACCTGACGCTGCGCCTTGAATTCGCTGCTGCTCAGAGGCGCTGCGCGCCGTTTAGGCTACGTTGCTGTTGCGGAGCTTCGGGCGGACCGGGAGTCGGGTCGCGCCTTTTCAAGCTGGATCTCCTGCTCGAGCGCGTCGGCGAGGTCGCGCAGCACGGCGATTTCGTCAGAGCTCCAGTCGCGCCGGCAGTGGTCGATGACGCACAACGCGCCAAGTTCGTAGCCATCGATGGTGCGCAGCGGGATGCCGAGGTAGGCGATCGCTCCGAGGTCGGCGATGGCTGGGCTGTTGCTCAGCTGCGGGTGTTCGCGCGCGTCTGCGACCACAAGATCCGCGCACCCGACGCCGTGCTGACAAAAGGAGTGCGACAGCGGCATTTCGCGCTTGGAGTGCCATGGCTCTGCCAGCCCGACGCTGCTCTTGAGAAACTGACGGTCGTCCTCGACGATGCTGAGCAGCGCGACGGGAGCGTTCAGTGCGTGCGCCGCAACTCGCGTCAGCCGGTCGAAACGCTCCTCCCGCGGGCTGTCGAGCAGTCCGCTGCTGCGTACCGCGTGCAGCCTGGCCGGATCTCGTACCGCGGGCGAAGGGTTGCTGAGACGCGACGCTGCCGCGGCTGCGAGGCGCGCCAGTGTTGCGTCGCCGTCAGCGTCGCCGCGCTTGCTCATCACGGTTGCGACGCGCATCAGCGCGGCGTCGCGCACGAACTGCGCGACGCTGACGCCTTGGGCGGCAGCCTCGCGTTCCAGAAGCTGCCAGAGGTCATCGGTGAAGCGCACCGTGGTCACGTGCATCGCCATAGACCGAATTATACGCAAGCGGTAGCGGATCCGACAGCCCCCGGCCCGCGCTTTCTCCCTCTGCGTCCCACCTCCCCGCGCGACCGATAGCGGAATTAGGTTACGCGGCCATAAGTCCGTGCTACAACTCAACGTGAGGGTTCGCCGCGGATGGGCAGCCGCAGCTGTCGACGCGACGCGTCAGCTATCAACAGAAAGGGCCTTTCGTGGCGCGCAAGCGACCGGCGGTCTGCCACGCCAGACAACGAGCGCTCACTGCCGCGGACGGCGAGCGGCGAAGCGCTGGGGGTTCTCCCCCACCCGCGACGAGGTTGCGACCGTTTGTCGCAGCGCGCCCGTGATGGACCGCGAAGTCCACGGTTACTCCCCGTGGAGGGGAAGCATCGCGTTGCGGGTCCCCCCGATGGAATTGGCCTCGATCCGCACTCGCCTCCAGCCGGACGCTTCGACCGCCGAGGCCTTGACCGCGACGCTTCGCGGAGCGTGCTTGCAAGGGGCCTCCGGCGAGACGTGGGCGTCGAGCAGCCGTCCGCGAGAGGCCGATGCATGACCGACGACCGTGACCACAGCCGGCCCTCCAGAGCGCAGCGCATGATCGAGCTCGGCGCGCTGAGCATGAGCTCTGAACGCAACGGCGCGGTGCACACGCTCCGCCTCTCGGGCGACCTCGACCTCGCGACGACCAAGAACGTTGAAGCTGAGCTCAAGCGCGTCGAGGCCGGCGACGCGCGAACGATCGTCATCGATCTCTCCGACCTGACGTTCATCAACTCAAGCGGTGTGCATCTTCTCGTGGATGCCTCGCTGCGGTCGGGCGCAGACGCAAAAGGCCTGAGTCTGCTGCGCGGCTCGGCCACGGTGCAACGAGTCCTACAGATCTGTGGCGTCGAAACAGCACTTCCCTTCACCGACTAAGGGCTTGGTCGCGTTTCTGCACGCGAACCCCCGCCCGGTTCGGCGGCGCAACCAGTGAGCTCTTCCTCGGCGTTGCACCGTCTGCTGCGAGGCAAAGGCTGGCCTTTCGCGCCGCGAGCGGGCATCGACGGCACGCCGCTGGACGACGATCAGCTGATGGCGGCCGTCGAGGCCGGCAGCGTCGCCGCGTTCGAAGCACTCTATGACCGCTATTGCGATCGCGTCTATCGCGTCGCGAGGTCCGTCTGCCGCGACGATGTCCGCGCACACGACGCTGTCCAGGAAGCGTTCATCTCGATCTGGCGCACGCGCGCCAACTACGACGACCGCCGCACCGTCGCCGCCTGGCTGCTGACCGCGGCGCGCACGCGCGCGATCGACGTCGCCCGGCGCAACGAGCCGCGTGCCGTGCGCCGTGCCGGCGATGACCGCCTCGAGGATGTGTCAGCCGCCGGCGCCATCGGCAAGCGAGCCGTGGCAGACGATCAAGGCGGCGACCTGCTGAGTGCGCTCGCCAAGCTTCCCGAGGCTCAGCGAGAAGTCATCACGCTCGCGTCTTACGGGCAGCTCACGCACACGGAGATCGCCGCGCAGCTCAAGCTTCCGCTGGGCATCGTCAAGGGACGCATGCGCCTGGCACTGGATCGGCTGCGACGAGACATGCCGCAGGTCTGACGCGGCCACGGATGCCGCCGGCCTCGACGTGCGTCGCGTGTCTGGCCGTGTAGTTCGGGGCCCTAGCGTCGTCGCCGCGTGGCCCTTGGTGCTGGGTCGATGTCGCACGCGAGCCGTTTGATGTCGTCTCGCTCGCTCTCGGGCAGCGCGCTGATGAGGTGCGCCAGCGCTCTGTGGCGTGCCTCTAGCGAGGCCGCCGCGAACGTGTGTTCGATGGTCCGCGACAGATACTGCGCTTCGGTGATCTTCGGCCGGTACACGAACGCTTGGCCTTCGCGCTTGCGCGTCAGCAACTCACGCTCGGTGAGGCGATTGAGCACCGTCTGTACGGTCGTGTAGGCGCTGCGGTAGCGCGTCGGCAACGCGCTTCGAACCTGCTCCACAGTGCCCGCCTCCAACCGCCAAAGCGTCGACATGATCTGCGCCTGCAGCTCGCCCTGGATCGGGGACAGGTCAGCCACGACAACTGATCGCAAGCTCCCGACCCGGGGCCGGGGCAGCCGCCACCGCTACGTTGCTGCAGCGACTCGGATCCGCTGTCGACACGTCTGACCTCATCGTGCAGCCGGCCGGCAGCGCCCGAGCCGGTGGCGGGCGCGCCGTCATGGCAAGAGCTGCCGCGATGACGGCGGCGGAGGCTTCTGGTCTGGTGCGCTCCACGAGCGGCCGCTTTCGGTTCTCGAGATGAAAACTCGATCGCCGTTTCCGAAGCTCCCCGCTAACCACCGACCAACGACCGACTGAACTTACAGCCTAAACCATTTGTCAATGCACACACGGCGTTAGTCGAAGGGACTCGTTCCCGTTTCAGGCCTGTCGCCGTGCGCCTGCACCGCGACGGCCGCGACGGGCACCGCGAGCACGCGCTCGCCGCGCACGACCGTCGGCTCACCGGCTTCTCCTACGGCACTTAGGCCGTCGCGGCCCGGATCGCCCACTGGGCGACGAAGGCCCGGCGCGATCGGACCCCCGTCTTGTCGAAGATGCCCTTCAGGTGGTCCTGGACAGTCCACGGCGATAGATGCAACGTCGCGGCGATCGGAGCCGTGTCATCGCCGCGCAGCAGCGCCACTGCGACCTCGCTCGCGCTCGGTAAGCCCCGCGGCACGCAGGCGCACGTCGATCACCGAGGCGGCGAGCGCTGGGCGCAGGACGATCGCGACCGCCCCGTCCTCGTCGAGCGGGTTCGCGTCGATCGTGATCCAGCTGCCATCGGCTGCGAGAGTGCGGCCGCGGACGGAAGCTCGGTCCGCGCGCGCTCGCGCGGACAGGATGTGGATGGCGCCCGGCAGCGAACCCGTTGACGCGCATTCGGCGAGTAGTTCGGTTGCCCGAGCGTCCCGCATCCGCACGCGATCGTCGATGTCCAGCAGCAGTACGCCCGGCATAGGCTCCTCGGCGGCGGCCTTCGCCGATGCTGTTGATTTGCGGAGGACGCGGGCCACCAGCGGAACGAGGTGAGCGGCGGCGGTCTGTTCGGCGTCGCTGTAGGGCCTGTCGCTGAAGAGGCCCATCGCGCCCCAGCGCCCGAATCCGTCCGCGAATGCCAACCGCAGTTCGTCGGCGAAGCCGGCGGGGGCGAGCTGCAGCCGATACCGGGCACCGCGCCGTGGCCGGCCGCCGGTCTCGCGCACCAGGCTCGACGCGCGCAGCGCGCGCCTGGAGATCTCGCCGTACTCGCGACGTCATCCTCGAGAAGCTCGTTTTCGAGCGCGGAGATGAAGTCGCCGGGTAGCTCGCCGCTGGTCCCCGACCAGATCAGAAGCCCGGTAAGCGGATCGGTGAGATGCCAGCAGGCGCCGACATAGAGTTCGACCACCCGCGGTGGGAACGCGACGCCGGCGGCGGTATGGAAGCACCGAGCGCTGCGGCGGCGCCCCGGCGGCGCGACAGTCGGTGTGGCACGCTCAGTCGATGCAGCACGTCGAGGTACGCGGCGCTCTCCCGAAGCGTGAACCCGATTCAGCCGCGGATCATCCGCGGCGAGCGTCGTAGCACGCCTCGCGGACGCGGACGTCCGGTGGCTGATCACGCGCCTGAGGGACAGCCTGCGGCCGCCATGCGTGGCGGCCGTCGAGCGATGCCGCCGGCTGCTCGATGCCTGGGTGCTTCTGAGCTAGGGGCTCTCCGCGACGAGCGCTCCGCGCGGCCGCGACACCCGCTCGACGATGCCGCCTTCGGCGCTGGCGATGCGACGCGACCGCCCGCCCCTGGCGACGCGCAGGATCGTGACCGGGCTTTCGGTGATGTCGCCGCGCTTGTCGAAGGAGAAGTTGCCCAGCAACCCGTCGCGTACGCGGGTCTTGAAGAGCTCGTCGAGGATCGAGCCGCGCGTCCCGTCGGAGCGTTCGATGGCGTCGAGCAGTACCTGCGCCGCCTGCGCCGCGTAGACGGCGGCGGGCTCGATGGTGGTGCCGCTCTGCGTCTGGGCGAAGCGGCGTACGAAGTCGGTGCCGCTGGGCGGCAGCTTCTCGGTGACGACACCCGGCAGACTCACGAACACGCCGAGCGCCGAGCGTCCGGCGGAGCGGACCAGCAGCGGCAGCGGCGTGAGCCCATCGGGTGCGAGCAGGTCGACGTCGGCTCCGCTGGCGGCGCGGATGTCGCGAACGACGCGTGCGGCGTTCGTGTCCAGCAGCCCGCCCACGAAGACCGCCTGCGCGCCGGAGGCGGCCACGCGCCGCGCCAGCGCGGCATAAGAGCGCGCTTGCGGATCCCAGGTCGAACGGCCGGCGATCCGCAGCGCGAGGCGCTCGGCCGCCGTTTGGAATCCGGTCGCCAGCAGCTCACCGTAGCCGGGTTCGCCGTCGTCGAGGACATACACGCTGCGCCGGCCGCGGTCGCGCGCGAGCAGCGCGAGCGCCGCCCCCTGCAGGTCATCTGTCGGATAGACGCGCAGGAAGTTGCGCCGGCCGGTCGGGTAGAGCCCTGCGAGCAGCTTCGGGTCGACGCCGGGAGCGGAGCGCGTCAGCCCGACGAACGAGTTCAAAGGCGAGATCATCGCCAGCGGCCCGCCGCGGGCACGGTTGAGCTCGGGCAGCGCCGCGACAGCGCACGGCGAGTTCAGCGTCCCGATCACGGCCACGACGTCGCGGTTGGCCGCATAGGCACGCGCGTTGGCTGCGCACTTGGCCTCGTCGAACAGGCCGGTTCGGGCGACGGAGTCGTCGCAGGACTGGTAGGCGAGGCGAAAGCGCCCCGCGCGGAAGCCGCGCTCGCGGAGGATGAAGGTGATCGCGTGCACCATCTGGGTCGCCGTGATGCGAACGCCCCCCTGCAGCGGGAGGTCGGACGTGACGAGGACGTCGGCGCGCCCGCCGGAGCCCACCAGCACCGGTTCGCAGAACGACGCGGGCATCGGCTTGACCCCGGCCACCCGCGATGTCGTGCCCGCGGTCTCGCCCGCGACGGCCGCCCACACCGTGTCGCCGTCGACCGCCAGCGCGCGCGGGATGCCACCGAGGCGAACGGTGCGCACGACGCGCATCGAGCGCGGATCGACCGCCGTGATCGTTCCCGCGATCGGGTTGGCGATCCACGTCCGCCGCGGCGCGACGGCGATGGCGCCTGCGCCGGAGCCGACGGCCACCGAGCCGACGTCGCCGTCGCGGCCGATGCGCCACAG